>JAPLVQ010000005.1 GCA_026397035.1 Candidatus Iainarchaeum sp. | reverse complement strand
GGTGGGGCTAATCACTATTATTCCCGCAAGAATTATTAAACCAGCAAGTAATAATAAATTTTTTCCATTCTTTTTTATTTCAAAGAATATTAATGCCCCGAGAATGATTTTGAAAAGTATCGTTGCAATAAAAAGGCTCCTTATAAGCTGCATTTTTGAAAAAAATGCGGCTGAAAATACATCGACAAGAATAATACTTATTATTACCAGAAGCGCTGTTGTAATAATTCCAGAAAATAAAAACTCTTTTTTATCTTTGCTTAGGTTTCTTTTTAGCAATATTAATATCAGCCAAAAAGAAAATATGAAAATACTTAAGTAAATATATTGCAAAATTGGCCAGCTAAAGAAAAAGTGATAGGCTGTTCTTGAAAGCATTATTTGTTTCCATTCAAAATCTATTATTTCAAAAATTCCCGAAGCACTTTTTCCAAAGCTAAATAAATATATGAATAATATTCCAGCAATACCAAAAATCATTGGAATTAAAGCGTGTAAGGAATTTTTTTGTTTTGCAATAAACCTTTTTATTGCAAGTACTAAATAAAATAAAGTAATTGGAGCGCCTGTTATTGGGTGAAATAATGAACAAAAAATTGTGCTAACTACAGCCCTTTTTGTTTTTGCTTCTAAAAAGAATCCTATTGAGAGAATTCCAAGCGAGATTCCTATTAATCTTGGAATAAGAATTGTGTCATGGTCAGCCGATGATGTTCCAAAGAGCATAGTTTTTGATAAAAACAATAATAAAATAAGAACGCTAAAATAATTGTTTTTTGTAAAAAAATAAGCTATTTTAAATATTCCCCAGAAAAAGACAAAATTTGTTATTATTAAAATGGAGAAAACTGCTGTATAAATATCAGTACCTGTAATTTTTTGAGTTAGAGTTATTGTTTCATCAAAAATTGTCATGGTTGACTGATCATAGTAATTAAATATTGATGTTAAAAAATTTTCTTTGTGTTCATTCAGTTTGATTGACATTAAGTATATTTTTTGGTCCCCTGCAAAAATCTCGCTTCCTTGAAATACAGTAACACAAAAAAGCGCAATTATAAATATGGCAATTAAAGGGAGTATCTGTTTTAGTATTTGTTCATTAATTAGCCTGTTTGTATCCCCCATAATAAGAATTTTAATAGACAATAAGGTTATATTAATTAATTATTGAGTTTATTTGAATGAATAATATGTTTATCTTTTGACAGTTTTGTTTTTAATTTTTAAAATCCAAGTTTAATTTTATACCATGCCTATTTTAAATCAAATCTGGCAGCTCTTTTTTGGTGGCAGCTCTTTTGGGTTAATTTAATATTTGAGTTTGTCTGTTAAACTTGTTTGGTGAATTGCTTGTCTGGAGAAAAAATATGCCGAATAGTTGATTCTTTTCCAACTGGAAAGGAAATACTAGGAGACCTCGGGCCCAATTTTTATTATTATGCCAAAGGAACAACAGCCGCCGGTTTTGAGGAGTATATTATTTGCAAAAGAAAAATAGGGCAACCCGAAAAAGAAGTTATTGAAGGAATTAATGTTTGGCGTGTTTCACCCCAAGTTCCGCATTCAAGACGCGACCAATTGTGGGGTGAATTTGGGAAAAAAAGCCTTGACGCGGTAAAAGAAATTAAGCCAGCTATTGTTCATGGGCATAACTCTTTTCATTATTATATTGCTCATCATAAAAAAGATTTAGCTATACAAGGGACAAAGCTTGTAACGCATTTTCATGGGGATTTGGGAAGTTATGCTTATCGTGACAAATTGCCTTTAAGTTTTGATTTCAAAGCGGCCACAAGAAGCAGATTCACTGATTTTACTTCTTATTTGGAGTGGAAATCAGTTGCAAAACCAGCTGATATGATTATTGCTTGTGATAAATTCACTCGTGATTCAGTGCTTCGTAT
Organism: Candidatus Iainarchaeum sp.; assembly: GCA_026397035.1. Taxonomy (GTDB): domain Archaea; phylum Iainarchaeota; class Iainarchaeia; order Iainarchaeales; family JAAZKV01; genus JAAZKV01. The sequence goes on along the minus strand of JAPLVQ010000005.1, from coordinate 2,474 downwards.
TTTTAGTCATCTTCCTGTTGAAGTAGTTTATAATGGGGTAGATTTTGAAAAATTTAAATACACTGAAAATAACTTAAAGGAAGAAATGAGTGCTGAATATTTGCTTATGGATATTGCGCGTCCAGTCCCATGGAAAGGAATACAATATTTGATTAAGGGAGTAAAAGAATTGAACAAAGAATTTAGTGGAATAAAGTGCATTGTGCTTGGTGCAAAAAGAAATGACGCTTATGATATTAATTATCGCTGGCTGGAATCATTGCGAAGAAAAGAAGGTGTTGATAATGTTGAGCTTTGCTCAAATGTCCCTTATTTTGACCTGCCAAAATATTATTCTGCAACTGATTGTTATCAAGCACAAGCCTGTAATACTCCAATTTCAGCAACTAATGGAGGCGGGATACCCGAAATATTCGGTCCCAAATCCGGTTTATTGTTTGAACCGAGAAACGTAAAAGATCTAGTGGAAAAAACCGCTTTTATACTGAAAAATCCTAAAAATTTTAGGGGCGGACGTGAAGTTATTGAAGAAAAAGCTACCTGGGATACCTGCGTAAAAAGCATGATTGATTCTTATAAAAAACTTCTTGGTTAATTTATTGTGTCTTTTTTTTAATACAAAAAAAGGATTTTACTCTATAATATTGTGATCGTAATAAAAAGCTTGGAAAACTATTTTTGATTTCTTTGGGATAACAATCTTTGCAGATTGGAATATTATAATGTCCCTTAGTTAACAACTTTTTTCTAAAATCAACAAATTTGTCGCAGTTCCAAACCTCAGAAATAGTCTGTTTGTTTATGTTTCCAAATACATTTTGTGCATCAAAGTCATTACAGCATGGAACAACATTACCGTTCCAAGTGATAACTATCTTTGCCCAAATATCAAAACAGGGCAAGTTTGCTACTTTCGGTCTGGTTTCTTTTTTTGTTTCAATGTCAACACTTCCGCTCCAAGTATGCGCTATTCTGACTTTTAATCCATCTACTCCTATTTTTTCCCACATATTTTTAAAAGAATTCATTTCTTTTTCATTCTTCTTTAGTTGAACAGCTTGTACCACTGTTAGGGGGGTTTTCTTTTTATATTTTATTTTAGTTTTTAAAAGATTCATTATATTTGCTTTTGTTTTTTCGAAATCCGAATTTCTTCTAATGGTTTCATATGTTTCTTTATTTGTTCCATCAAGATTCATTATTATAAGATCCAATCCTGAGGATAATATCCCTTTTGATAACTTTTTTGTCATAAGTCGTGCATTTGTTGAAAAGATGGTGTTTATGTTTGCTTTTTTGCATTCTTTTATTATTTCAAATAAATTTGGGTGCAAGAGTGGTTCGCCCATGAAGTGCAAGGAAATGTTTTCTGCATATGGTTTGACTTCTGAGACTATTTTTTTTACTAAATTTAAGTCAATAAACCCTTTTTTTCTTTTCATTACTGAATTTGGGCACATAACACAATTTAGGTTGCAAATGTTTGTTGTTTCAATTTTCACATCTATTGGGTAACCAGAAACATAAGCATTTTTATTTTTAAATGAATTCCAAATATTAAGGCGATTGTACATTTGTGTGAATTTCATAAAATCACTTTATTTTATTTGAATAAATCATTGATTGTTGTTTTTATTGCGTTGATTATTTCTTCTAAATTTTCTTTCTGTATTTGCGGATACATGGGTAGTGTAACAATTCTGTTTGCAATATCTTCAGTAACTTTTAAATCTTCTTTTTTCCAACCCGTTTTTAGGTAATACGGCTGTAAATGTACGGGTGGGTCAAAATGAACAGATGCCTGTACCCCCTTTTCTTTTAGTTTTGCAATAAAATTGCTTCTGTCAATATTTTTGGATAGCTTTATTGTGTACATTTGGTAAGTATGTTTGGTATTTTTCTGTTCAAATGGAATTTCAATCCCGTTTAATTTTGACAATTCTTTATTTAGTACTCTTGAACTTTTAATTCGCATTTCATTCATTTTATCCAATTTTTTTAATTGTTCTACACCGATTGCCGCTAAAATGTCAGGCATTCTATAATTGTATCCTGCAAAAGTTGCTGCCCTAAGCCATGGCTTTTTTTCTTTTTCTCTAGCCCAAGTACTACTCAAAATTCCATGCCCTTTTAGAGCAATTACTTTTTGAGCAATTTCATTATCATTTGTGGTTATCATTCCGCCTTCGCCCGTTGTGAAATTTTTTGTCGGAAAAAAACTGAAACAACCTAAATTTTGGCTACCTGTTTTTTTTCCTTTCCAAGTTGAACCAATAGCTTCAGCTGAATCTTCTATTATTTTCAATCCATATTCATTAGCAATTTCAGTTAATTCATCCATATTACAGCTCTGGCCGGCAAAATGCACTGGCATTATAGCAACAGTGTTCTTTGTGATATTTCTTTTTATTGAATCAGCTGAGATATTGCAGGTATCATAATTTATATCAGCAAAAACAGGTTTGCATCCGGAA
>JAPLVQ010000030.1:1158-8880 GCA_026397035.1 Candidatus Iainarchaeum sp. | reverse complement strand
TCTTTTTCTCATACAAGTGTAAAACCTCCCTGTATTTTGAACCAATAAAATAAAGGGAGGTTCTACCTAATTAACTTAACCGAACAAAAATAAGCTTTTTCTAAACAAAAGGAGTCCAAAAAAGATTTACGGACATCCTCCAATAAATTATTCCTAACTATTGTTTATTTATTCTCCAATAATATACTTTATACAAGAAACAAATGTTGTTATCAAAAGGTAAGTTATTATGAAAATAGCGTTTATTGAACCCGCAATAGCTAATGTTGAACCTCTTGGTATTGCATACTTGGCGCAAATGCTTATTAATTCTGGTCATAAAGTAAAGTATTTTGAATCACCACGAAAAGGTTTTATGAATAATCTAAAGAATTTTGGACCTGATGTATTGGCTTATAGTATTACCACAGGAAAGCATCGTATTTGCAGAGCTCTTAATGAATCAGTTCGAAAAGAAATAAAAGCAATTTCGCTTTTTGGCGGACCGCACTGTACTTTTTATCCTAAATATATAAAAAGCAGTAAATTCATTGATGGTATTTGCATAGGGGAGGGAGAATTTGCTATTGTTGAATTATTGAAAAAAGTTGAACTCAAAAAAAGCTATGTAAGGACAAAAAACTGGTGGTTAAGATTTAAAGGAAAGATTTACAAAAATCATGTACGAATAAAAATTGAAGATCTTGACTCATTGCCTTTCCCTAACAGGGACATAATTTATGCCGAAAACAAAGACCTTTTGGAAAGCCCTATTAAAAGAATTATGGCTTCAAGGGGCTGTCCGTATAACTGTTCTTATTGTTTCAACAGGATTTATAATGCGCTTTATGCTGGTAAAGGGAAAATAAATTGCCACCGTTCACCGGCAAATATTATTGCTGAACTCAAAATGGTTAAAGAAAAATATCCTTTTACTTTTCTTAAGATAGTTGATGATACTTTTGGTTTTAGTATGGATTATAATGAATTTGCAGAGTTGTATAATCATGAAATTGGAATTCCTTTTTTGTGTAATATTAGACCAAACCTTCTTGATGAAAAGAAGATAATACTTCTTAAGAAAGCTGGCTGTGTGGCTGTGACAATGGCTGTTGAGTCAGGAAATGAATTCATAAGGAATAAAGTGCTTAATAGGGGGCTTTCACTAGAAACAATGAGTAATGCAATTAAATTGCTAAAAAAGCATGGGTTGAGAGTATGGACACAAAACATAATAGGCAATCCTGGTGAATCTTTTGAAATGGCTATGGAAACCTATAACTTCAATGTAAACCATTCTGTAGATTTTGCGGAGTGTTTTTTGCTTACTCCTTTTTTTGGCACTGAAATTTATAATTACTGCATCAAAAATGATTTGCTTGAAAAAGGAATTGATGTTGACAATATGTCTCAATCATATTGGCTGGGTTCTTGCATCCAGTTTAATTCTCAAAAAGATAAAAACAAATTTATTAATTTTCACAAGTTTTTTGGCTTTGCAACAAAACATCCTAAACTGTTTCCAATTATAATGCTTTTGATAAAACTTCCTCCAAATAACTTTTTTGTGCTTTTTAACCGTTTTTATGATGCGTGGCGAATAAGCAGAGTGATTAGAGCAAAATTTACTATTTTTAATCTAATAACTACTATAAAAGTGAATATAAGTTTTATAATAAGTTACTTCATCAAAACCGATAAAAACTCAAAACTTTAACCCTGTTAATTAAAAAACATGGCAAAAGAAGCCCGCGCAGGTGTTTTACCCTATGTACTACGGACTTAAACTAACAAGTCCTTTTGAGTCTTTTTGACTCACAGCCCAAAAATATTTTCTTTGAGGCGGGATACTACATTGTTTTTTAAAAATGGGGAGTCAGTTAAAGCAGCGAACATCAGTTTGTTTTGTGCCGCCAGAGTAGCCAGCAAGGTACTGGCCTTCTGGGTCCTTCGCTGAAATCGAGACTGTAAAAACGTATAACCCTGCAATCCATGAGCTTGGGTTTACTTCTGCTGAATATTGCCAACTAGCATCGCTCGTTCCGTTTTGTGTGCAATCCGCTTCCGAGACATAATTGATTGCGGTGCCGCCTATATCAGGGTGTTCATTAGCCCACAGAATCATGTTCCAAGGGGCACAGGATGCTGTTGGGGGTCCAACAGCAGAACCGGCGCCGGACACTGAAATGCTGGCAATTACTCCGGGGTCAGCATTGGAAATTGTGCCATTGGCAGTTATTTTGTAATCCGCCAAATAAGGGGAATTGTCATTTGAAGTGTAGCGTTCGAATTCGCACTTCAAAGAATCTATGGTAACTACTGGAACCCTCGGCTCTGCGGAAGTGGTGCTTGTTTCACCAACAGTAACTTCTGTTGTATTGCAACTATAATCCCCAACAGAGTCTATTGCGCAAAGCAAAAACGAGTAATCGCCAGCCACTGTCGGCGTGCCCGAAAGAATGCCGTCGGTCAAACTAATTGTCATTCCCAATGGAACAGAGCCAGTCGCATGAGAATCTTGGGTAAACGTGTACGGCGCCGTGCCGCCCTCTAAATTTTCTACGAGGCTAACCGTGCATGGTTCGTTCACATTGCAGTTATTGTTTTGGGTCGTGGTGAAAATTATTTCTGGATTCATTATCTTAAACACAAAGTCTACTGAGCGGGTGCGCACCGGATCTGACGAATCGGCAATCGTAATAGTAAATGGCGGGGACAAGTACTCTGTTGTTCCGAGAGAAAGGTTTTTGGGCATCCCCACAATCACACAGCCCTCGAGAGAAAAATCCTGCGGAAGAGAACCACTTGTAAGTTTGCAAGTTAATGGGGCTTGCCCTCCTTCAGGAGCATAGTAGTTCACGTCAAAGGTGGCGTGGTGCCAGACCTGCCAAGTAATTGTATGAGATTCGCCAGCGGTTCCACCGCCCGAATTGGATGAATCGGATACGTAATCAGTGCAACCAAATAAAACCGCCAAAAGCGCTAATGAGATTATGAATCCAATAACTACCCTGAACAGCATTAAAAGTAAATGTCCATCCAAATATATAAGGCTGCTGCCAAACCGCGGAGAGCCGGATTTGAACCGACGAACCCTTTCGGGTCTGGTTAACTCTAGCACTTTTTTAGTGCTGGCTAAATTTCTACTGCAGCGCTATTGAAAATAGTGCTAACGGTATCAATCGTGCCGACCGAGCGAAATCGGCCTTCGAGACCAGTGCATTAGACCACTCTGCCATCTCCGCATAGTTTTACTATTAAGTATCTTTTTTGTGTAGTATTAATAAGCCTAATTTTATGAACAAAGTCAGTTTTCTTTATTTTAAAATTCAATTGAACTAAAACCAGTTTTCGTTCTTGCGCAGGATAATTATCATTACAATCCAAACTAATATTCCTCCGACAGCAATTTTTTGCCAAAGTGGATTCATAAAAAAATAAAAACAAATAATTGAAATAACTGAAACTAAACTTATTAAGGTAAAAACTATTTTATCTAATTTTCTAAATAAATCAGTTTTATTTTTCCCTTGCACTGATTTTGTTTCAAGTAAAAAATCAGTTATGGAGAGTATTATTGTAATTAGCATTGTGAAGAAAAATAATAGTGTAGTAGTGAAATGGGTTTTGGGAATTGATAATGGAAATATTGCGATTCCAATAAAGAATGCGAGAGAAATTATCCCAAGCAGGGCTGTGAGTTGTTTTCTAAAAGAATTTGGAATATAATAAGAAGCAAATAGCGGGACTAATAATAGTGCCCCGATAATTATTCCTGAATTAAAAATTAACCTGGTGCTTCCTATGCCTAGTTCACTTAAGTATTGAAAGAAAAAGTTGTAATTAGAATAAAGAGTTATTGAGGCGCTTGTGCAAAAAAGAAATGCAAGTACGCCAAGAATCGAAGCCCTTTTTGGTGTTATAAGTAATTTTTTATTGTTACTAAGTTGAATAGAATTTTCATTAACATTGCTTTTTAGCCATTTTTCAGGTCGCATTTACCTACTTATAGCATATTCCTTTATATACTTGAATTCTTTTTTATTAACAGTATTAGATCCATTTTAACGGAGGGTTCATTGATGGGATAATTAAGTGGAAAGCCAAAGAAGAAACCTTTTGGAGGGTATAGTATTTGTTTTAAGGGATGCGATGACACGCTAGAAAGTGTTTTCGGTTCTGGAAATATTGCTCCAAGCGAAATGACAAAAAAGATTTGGGCTTATGTAAAAAAGAATAACATAGCCGGAAAGAGTTAGAATCTAGTTTTAGGATAAATTTTTCTTGGGGGATATCCTCCAAGAAATTAAAAATAATAATTTTGGTTTCCAAGGCGTTAAGAAATAAAGCTGAGATTAGTTTTGGGAATATTAATTATTTTCAGCAACAAATAAAGATAGAATCAGGAAAAATTATTACTGATTTTAATACTCAAATTGACGCTAAGAATACTATTCGCGCAATGATAAAAGAAAAAGCTTTTGAGTTGAGGGCTGATGAGAATAAAATAATTCTTGAAGATGATAATGTTTCTGCAAGAATTGATAAAAAAGAACGTATTAAACTTGATAATAACGGTTTAATCTCCTTCCTTCTTTAATAAAAAAGAAACTAAACCAGCTTGGTAAAATGGAATTAAAACTGGAAAATGGATTAGCTAAATACAAGGTTGCATTAGAAAATACACGAAATCTTTTTGGCATAATTCCAATGAAAGGAACAGAAACCGTTTCAGTTAATGCCGAGACAGGAAAAGTTGACGGCTATGATAGGCCTTGGTGGAGTATTATTTCATCAGGAAAGGATGTAATAAATCAAGATGCGAATATTGAATAAAAAAAAGTATTAAACAAAGATAAGCTTTTTCAAGGAACATCAGCCTAAAATGCTCAAAGTAATCACCAATAAGGTTTAAATCCCTTTTCATCATCCAAATAGTAGAATGTGTGCTGAAAATAATACTGAAAAAAAGAAACTAATTCTTGTGGCTGTTGTGGATGATCATATTTATACGGCAACGGCTATTGCACAAAAACTTGAAAACATGGGTTTTAGGACAATTCAAGCGTATAATGGTCCTTCTGCTATAAAGAAATGTTTAGAATCAAAACCGGATGTTGTTTTGCTTGATGTTAACCTTACAGGGCTCAATGGTTTTGAGGTTGCGGCAAAGCTTACTGGAACAAAAATTATTTTTATGACAGGAAGTGAGGAGTTTGTTGCAAGAGCAAAAAACACTAAAGGGTGTATTGCGGTAGTAATGAAGCCTGTTGATGTAAATTTATTAATTGAAGTTTTGAGAAAAGAATTTAAGATAAAAGCACCTAATCCGCTTGGGTTATGAAAATCTTTTATGGAACAAAGATTGCAGCTGCAAGTACCGTTACCCAGTCAGGACCTTTTGTGCCTACATAGCTTTGGGTAAAATTACAGGTTTTGACTATTTTTCCGGAAATCTTATACGCTTGTTCTTTATCATCCCAGCAAAGATTATCAGAAGGCAGAGTTACTCCAAGAGTGCTTGCGAGCATGCTTGCAGCTAAATCTTCAGCATATTCTCCTGCTTCTTCATCAGTCTGGCCATATGAATGGTGCTCGGATAAATAACCATAATGATTCTTATCAGCAGGCAGGGCTAAACCGACGCCTGCAGCCATTAAACGATTAGGCTCATTACTGCTATTCTCACTCATGACGCAAAAAACTATTTGTCCGGGTTTTAATTCAAGAAGTCCTTTTTGTTTTGAAACAATTTCACATCCGGGCGGAAAAATACTTGATACTCTTACGAGATTAAACTGCTGAACTCCCGCATCGCGCAAAGCCATTTCAAAACTCTCAAGCTTTTCTTTATGAACCCCTACTCCTTTTACAAAAAAAATCTTTCTTGGAACAAAATCTAACATTTTTAATCACCCAAGAATTAATCTAATCAAAAAATTATTTTAATTCTCAATAGTATAATAGTAATGTTCTGCTTAAAAAACATGTCCTTAAACATCATTAAACTATTGTTTTTCCCTCGCATTTCCAAGTGATTGCAACAAAGGAAATTCTTTTTCCTGTAATGAACTAAAAATATAAAAATTAACTAAAAACAAATGTTTTAATACTTCAATAAATATCTTCTATTAGTGGTTTGATGAAAAAATTAAGAATGGTTGTGCTAATAATTATTTTAATAGTTATTATTATAGCATTTTTTGGATACTTTTTTGTGCTTTCGCCTTCATTTGTTGCAAAAGCTAATATCTCAAAAACGCCTTTAATATCTTCTGCTGAAATAGATAATTCGCACATAAACTGGATTCTTAACGAAGTTGGAGCTTACAAACTGCATTCTAACATGTATTTCTCTGGTGAACCAGCGGTAATAGAATCAGTAATAACTGACCAAAACAAAGTGTTCACTACTACAATCAATAATAACGTTCCTTCAACAATTAGCGGGCCTGCAGTTAATCCTGACCTTCGTTTCACAATGACTGCAATTAATTTTGCGAGACTCTATGCGACTTCTGATATCCTGTCAAATGCACAAAAAATGAGAAAAAGCGGCGAGATAAATATAGAAATACTTAAAGAAGTATCTGCCCTGGCTACAAAAGGATACAAATCTATTTATGATTCATTGCCAAGTTAATTATTCAGTATTATTGCTTCTCCGTCGCGAAGTGTCTTGAACAGGATATTATTTTTTTTCATATATTCAACTGCTTTGTCAACATTTTTTGATTCAGGATGGTTGGATTGAAAGTGAGGAATTATTGAGTAATTTATTATTCCAAGACCTTCCCAGATTAGGTCAACTTTTTCGCCATATGGTTTTGCACTAATATCGTCTAGTAACTCAAAGCCCTTTAATGTTAATCCTAAAACACATATCCCTGCGCTATACCCGCCGTACAGAATATTTTCTTTTTTCATTAATTTTTTTAGGATTTCATCAAAGCCGCTTAGTTTCATTGCTTGCCGAAGCACAAATAACTTTCCCCCACGAACCCAAATAACCCCAAACTTTGAAAGTGCAGTTTCCAATTCTTGTTTTTTATTGAAATAATCTCTTAAATCCACTATTTCGATTTCTAAACCAAGTTTTTGCAAATCAATAATATCCGACTCAATGCTTTTTTTTCTTCGCTCTAAATCGCTCGAAAAGTCAAGAGCATTTGGGAGATAAGCAGCTTTTTTATTGTTAGAAGGAAAAAGACTTTTTAGTTTTTCAACATCTGTCCCTAACTTATACGAAGACAAGTAAAACTTCATACTATAATTATGCTACACAAAGTATTTAAAAAAAGCGCAGAGGAAGGGAGTCGAACCCCCGCTCCCTTTCGGGAACTCGGTAACTATACTGCTGTTGTCTCTTTCTTTTGGACAACTTACACTTCGTTGTAAAAGTAAATGCTTTTACGACGCCTTGCAAACGAATCACTTTTGCCAGGTTCTTTCTCTTTGAGAAAGAAAAGGACAGTCTCAAGCCGAGCGCATTTGACCACTCTGCCACCTCTGCATGGACCTTAATTAAGGTCCTCGAAAAGTCTATCTTCGGCTTTGCCTCGATAGACTAGATTAAATTCAATAAGTAAGTTTCTGGCGGAGTTTATTTTTAAAGGTTGCCTTGGGGCTAAAAGAGCCAAACCTAGGCAAGAAAAAATTGCTTGCTAAAATGAAATAACTTGAAATTATTTTTTTAGCGTTTTTAGGGCAGCTGCTTTAACTTGTTTTTCTATCCAAGGATAC
>JAPLVQ010000030.1:0-1127 GCA_026397035.1 Candidatus Iainarchaeum sp. | reverse complement strand
TGAATACATTCTTTCATTACTAAAGTTTCTTGATTCTACTCCTACTGGTCCGTTAATATGATGTTTTTGAACTATTTTCCCGGCTACTTTTGCAACCGTATCAACTAATTCATTTACAGAAACATACTGCGGGCAGCCAATATTAACTGCTCCGTCTAGATTTGAATTCATTAATAATCTTATTCCGTCAACCAAATCATCAACAAAAGTATACGACCTGACTGCAGTACCGTCTCCCCAAACATCTATTACCCCATCTTTTCCATTTATTTCAGCAATTTTTCGGCACATTGCAGCGGGCGCTTTTTCTCTACCGCCTTTCCAAGTCCCGTATGGACCGTATGTGTTTTGGAATCTTGCTATCCTGACTATTGTTCCAAATTTTTTTCCAAATGCTTGTGCAACTCTTTCAGTATAAAGTTTTTCCCATCCATAATTATTATCAGGCATTGCGGGATATGCTTGGGCTTCAGTCAGTTCAGCTTCGCCTATCTTCATGTCCCTGTAAACACACGCACTTGATGAAAAAAAGTACTTTGAAACATTATATTCTTCTATTGCAGTTTTAATCATATACAAGTTGATTAAAGAACTATTATACAATATTTCAGTTTCTGCTGAATGAATAAAACCCATACCACCCATATCCGCAGCTAATTGGTAAACTTCATCAAATTTTTCTCCTTTATCCAAAGCCAGTGCTTTTTCACAGTTCTTTTTAATTCTTAAATCAAGTATTTTAAAATCATCAGATATAACTTCAGAAAATTCAGGATATTTTAAATCCACTCCTCTTACCCAATAACCCTCTTTTTTTAATCTTTTTACGAGCTGGTTTCCAATAAAACCGCCTGCTCCACAAACTAGCGCCCTAACCATTCAATCACCCGCACTTTCAAACCAGTATTTATTGCATTTTTATTTAAGCAACAAACAATAACTATAAAGAAGATTAGAAAGGAAATCCATTTAAATTGTATTAATATAACAGAACTTCCGCAAGTATTATAAAGGCTTGAATTTTGTTTGATTGTTTTTTCTTTTTCTAAGTGTTCTTTTGGATTGATTTTTTTCTCGGAAAACTATTTGGTTGAATTTATTTGCTCAACACGCGGTTTGTGTTGAGC
>JAPLVQ010000149.1 GCA_026397035.1 Candidatus Iainarchaeum sp. | reverse complement strand
CCAGTCTCTTTTCTTTTCCTTATCCATACCCTTAAAAATACTCTGGAATTAATTCCATAAATCGGATTCGTGGTGGTATTGATGCCTAAATATATTGATTCTATGATAATTAAGGAGCCTCTCAAGAAGAAGTATTTAACGCTTGAGTTTGATGAAGGGGATGATATTCTTTCTTGTGTCAAGCAGGGAATGGAGCAAAATAGTATTCGTGAGTGCGATGTTGTTGACGTTGAAGGTGTTTTGACAACTGCTACGGTTAACGCAATGGAAGGGCAGAAGTTCAAAAAGATTGATTTTTCTAATTTGAAGATTCTTCGTTCAAGCGGGCATTTTAAAGTTACTGGAGGGGATTTGTGGGGTACGCTTCATGTATTCACTGAAGGAAGAAAACCAATTTCAGGTACGGTAGTTGTGGCAAAAGCCAGTCAAGGGTTCAAAATGAGATTGTCTTTTCTTCCTTGAAGACTTTAATTAAGTTCATAAACTTGTTTGGCCATCAAGTCAAACAGATTGCTTCTAAAAGAGGGTTTTGTTCTCGTGAATAGCGTCTTTTGAATTATTTTCTTTTCAAAGAAGCTTTTTTTATTCTTTTTAACGCCGTTTTTTCTGCGCGGTAAATATCATTATAAGCAATCCTCTCGGCATTTTTAATTTCTTTTGAAGCTTTTGATTCAATTAATCCAATTTCTTTTGCAGCGGCTTCTTCAACTTTTGATATTTTGTTTACCGTGGCTGTACTCATTTTATGAATAGCGCTTGTGGTTGCTGATAAAAGTAAAACAAAGTTATCATGGACAGTTTCTCTTAATGGTTCAAGAGTTAGTACTTCCATCAATAATTTTCTTCTGTCAATCCTTGTCGTTTCACGTATTTCTTTTATCTGCCAGCTTAACGCATAGAAAATGGCGATTCTTGCAACAAACGAAATAAAGCATACTGTAAAAAAGGGGGTTATGAGAAAGCTTATAGTGAAATTTAACATTTGAATGTAACCGCTTAGTACTGTTCCAATAAAAGTCGCTGTTCCAAATAATACTGATTGGATTGTAGCATATTTAATTATTTTCTCTGGTTTGAATGATTCGTAAATGAAATTTGCGAGGCACAAATTGAATCCTCGCAGACTATTAATCCTGTAGTTTGGAGGAGTTTGATTGTGCCGAATTTGTCAATCATTCTTCCCCAGTGCGGCATTGAGATTACTGCGGTTAAGGTGGAAGCGGATATGAGGATTGTATACAGCAAGTAATTGTTGTTTAATCCTAGTCCTTCCAAAAAATATAGTGAAATAAACGGAGTAATCATTCCTATAGTAAAAGTCATTAATGTTCCAAACAGCACAAAGTGCCCGAAATTATCTTTTCCTAATTGCTTAATGTAATGTCCTATTCCAATTACTTCGCGGGGGTTATACAAGAATTTTGGTTCTTCTATTTTTGAAAACAAACCCGCTGAAATCGCTCTTCCTATAAATGATGCGATAAATATTCCAACAAAAGCGTATAATGTTACGCTTGGTTCTGCGAGGTTTAAGGCTAAACCACCAAGTAGTGTCGCTAAAAAAACAACAGCACCCGTTAATGCATTTCTTACTCCAAAATATTCTCCAAGAATTTCTTTTGGGGTAAGACTCCTCATCCAGCTCTGCCAGAGCGGTGCGCCTATTGTACCTACTACCACACTAATTGTAGTCAGCGCTATAAGCCAGCCTACTTGTTGCATTGGGAAAATAAACGGTATTAGGGCTATTGCAATCCAGCTCACTGCTTGTAATGCTACTGTAAAAAGCACAATTGATTTTCTGTTTTTGTATATTTGGATTAGTTTTATTGAGCCTATTTGAAACCATGCGGCAAGGAGCGCAGGAATTGCGGTGAGTAATCCTACTTCAAAACTATTTGCTCCCAAAAATACTGCAAAAGGTACTACAAAAACCATTCCTCCTCCGGACATTATGGAAGCCATCATTCCTTCAACTATTGAAATCCGCAAAGGAGCAGGGTATTTTTTTAATTGATTAAGCATAATTCCCACCAATTCCTATAATCATTTTTTTTAAGTTCAATTCCGTATAAACTAACTTACTTTATTGGCTTTTTTGTTATTTAAATTATTCCCCAGATTCTTAACGCGATTCTTGTTTTTAAGCGTTCCTTGGGCAAGATAATCAAAAAGAATTGTTTTTAATACTTCACCAGTCAATCTTTTTTATTAAGCTTCAAAATCAGGCAAAGCCCTTGATTAATGGCTCAAATAATTGAGTTGAAAATGTGAGCGTTAGCGAACTCAGCCCCGACCTGGCAAAAGTAAAACTTTTGCAAGGCGTCGTGAAATTATATTTCACAACGAGCGGCTGGGCGCTTCCAGCTGAGGTGGCAGAGTGGTCAAATGCGGCGGATTGCTAATCCGTTTCCCGAAAAGGGAGCGCGAGTTCAAATCTCGTCCTCAGCGCTGTTAAAGTTAACATAAATATTGAATATTTTAGTTTCTGAATAACCAAATTTGTGATAATGCTAACAATTTTAAACTTCAAATTAATATTACTGTTGATGTNNTGATGTGATTTACTTGAAAAATGTTACTATTGTTGGATTTGGGTTGTTGCTGTTATTGTTAATTCTCGGATGTACGTCCAGCAATAGTTCAAACAATAACTCTACAAGTAATGTTGCTGTTGTAAATGGTTTATCTGGCGGAAGAACAATTGACTTTCAAAGTTTAGAATATGATTGTAAAGCGAGTGTTTGGCGTTTAGGTGTTGATATGTCAGGCTTTAAGATAAGTGACCAAAAGGGGGGAATATCAAAAATACTCCTGGCAGCAAATACAAATTATCTCGAATGGGACATGAAACCTTGGTTTATAACAGTTGATACCTTCGGGCCTGCAGGAAATGTTGTATATTCAAATTCAGGAGATATTAATAGGGTGGGCAGACCATATTCCTGTCTTATTTGTTATGCTGTGTTGAGTGATAATTTCATTTCAGCGCCTTATGTTAGTGGTGGGAAAGTAAATATTACTGTGATTTCCCCAACTGGCGAACAAGTTAAAAGAACCATGGATATGCCAAGCAGTTCTGAGTGTAATTAGTAGGCATAGGGATTTAAATTCTTTTTATTTCCACAAAGTGTTTTGGGTTTTAAAAGTGTTTTTATGTTTTCATTTAATTATTTCCGCCAAAATTTAGATTTGATTATTGAAGCAATAATTGAGTTGTCTGCAGTATTGCTTTTCTTGCTATTTTCTTTGCCTGTTGCCGCGATTATTGCCCTTTTTATTTGGCAAAGAATTATTTCCTGGGTTTTTGAGTATGCTAAGTTTTGTAGTGTTATTTTTTCTGTCCCGCGTATGCCAAGTAATTCACAAGCAACGCTTATTGTGGGGTTACTGATTGTGTTTGTATTTTTATTATGGTTTCTAAATTTAGCAGCTGTTACTGTTTCATACAAAGTATTTGGTCAAATTCAAAATGCGCTTACCCTGCTAAATGCAATACCAGCAGATTTGTTTCCCCAATTAGGATTAAGTGTCCTTGCAGGTTTTGTATTTTTGTTTCTATTTTTATTTTCCAAAAAGAAGGATTCAAAGGTAATATTAGGATCTGTGGTATCTGCAGTTGTTTTGCCAATCGTAACTCCTTTTTTGGTGTTTATCGTTATTTTTGGCACGCTATTTTCTTCAAACGGGTTTCTGGTGGTCGGGGCTTTTGTTATTCTTGCAATAATTCTTGACAAAGCAATTATATTTTGGTTTCGTAAACTTGATGATCGAAGTAAAGCAGATATGGAAATTAATGCAAAGTATTACTATTCGGGAAAATAATTGTGTTTCAATTTATTTAAGAGCTTAAACTTTCTCAAATTGCCAATCTTCCTTTGAAGCTGTACTACAGGTTATTTTAATGCACGCTCGTCCTCAGCGTAATGATATTATTCTTATTGGAAAAAAGGGATACTTTGAAACGGGAATATTTAAGTAGACTGTTAGAGCATATTTGTTATGCACTTAATTATTAGTATTCATCTTGGGGATGAGTCTGCAGACTCAGTGGTAAGTTTAATTCGCGCAATCAGACTTAGAGATAAGAATACTTATTTTTTAAATTTGTCTTCTCCAAGAAAAAATAATTTGACTGCCGAGATAGTAAAAAATCTTTTGCCCAGATATCGTAAGTGCATACTAGAAATTAAAAAAGGCAGTGGGATTGAAACTCGGTTTTCTACGTATGGAAAGGACTTTATTAGAGTTCTTCGATTACTTAAAGAAACTGTTGGAAAAACAGAGCTTGTGCAGGCAACTGTAATTGGGGGTCGAGCTGATGTCTGTTTTGAACGAATTAACCCTTTTTTGCATAAAGGGATTCAAAGAGTTTTTGGAACTCAATTTCTTGGTGGGAAATCTTACTTGCCATTAATATATGGCAACCAATATTCTGATAGGCTCTTTAAAAAAAGAGAAGAAGTTTCTATAAGAAGAGCAATTTCTCGTGCAACTATTAAACAAAGAAGATTAAATAAGTGACTTTTATTTCAAACAAAATCGGTTTAATGCCCCACGGTCTCGCCGTGGGGGTTTTCATTTCTAGTCTTAATTCTAAAAAGAGCCAACCTGACGCTGTGCCACAGGTTGTTTTAACCTGTGCTCGTCCTCAGCGTAAAAGTTTTTAGAGTTCTTTTTTAGCAACAACCGGTTTGAATGTGTTGTCCTGATTTAATGTTCACTCTTGATTTTAGTTGGTTGTACTCCTTTATTAGATTTTCTTCAAAATCCATGTTCTGACCTCAGTTTTGTTTGAAATGCTTGCATTGGTGTTATCAATGCATCGTCTGTATTTAGGCTCATGTGCGGTCTTTTTTCGTTGTAATGTTTGATTCCTTTTTGTAGTGAGCCGAAATGATTGCATAGAAATTTGTTGGTTTGCCACCAACGTTCTAATTTACCATTTGTTTGAGGATGTTTAATTCTTGCTTTGATGTGTTGGATTCCGTTTTCTTTGAGAAATTGTTGGAACTGATTTTCTTTTGGTTCGAGACAGGTTTCACGAGCGATGCTCGTGAATTGAACACCGTGATCTGAAACTAATTGTTTTGGTGTGCCATATTTTGTAATTGCTTGTTTCATTACTGTGATTGAGTTCTCTACGTTTGCGTGATCAAACAATCCGTATCCTACAATGAATCTTGAGGCATCGTCTAAAATGGCTATAAGCCATTTTCCTTCAAATAACGACCAGTCAATATGCCAAAGGCTGTTGCTATATCTGCGTTCGTAGCGAATCCACTTTCTACGTCTGGATTTGTTGGGTTGTGTTATAGCTAAACCTTCTTGTTTCATTATTTTGTGTATCCTGTTGTGAGGAATGTGTTTTCCGTCAAAGGATAATATTTTTTCCATGTTGCATGCTCCAAATGGTTGTTTGGCAAATAACCGTTTCACCAACTCGATTTGTTGTTTTGGTATTTTATCCGGTTGCCTGCCAGGATTCAACAACTTGGGTTGTTGAACTCCCTTATACTTTTGTGCAACACGCGCAGCGTGTTGAACACTGATTTTTTGTTGTTTGGCAATTTGATAATGACTCAATTCACCAAGATCCCAATGCCTAACAACCCATCTAATTTTCCTTTGATTCAGCTTAGCCATACACACCTTTTGCACAGGCAAAGCTAAATTCCTAGAATGAACATTATATCGGGATAAGACAAACAACCGGTTTGAAACAAAGTTTTATATGTTTTAAAGTCAATTGTTTTGACATGAAAGGAAATGTGATTATTATATTTTTGCTCCTTTTTGCGGTTCTTCTTTTTTTTGGGTGTAATCAACCACCAGCAAATCCAGTTTCTGTTTCTGATTTTGCTAGTTGCCTCGCCAGCAAGGGGGTTGTAATGTATGGCGCAATTGGGTGCGCTCATTGTAATTCCCAGAAACAGTTGTTTGGCGGTTCATGGTCAGATGTTAATTATATCGAGTGTTCCGTTTCAAATAACCCTAATTTGCAAAATGTGTTGTGCTCCAGCGCAGGAATAACTGGTTATCCAACTTGGGTATTTAGTGATGGGCAAAGAATTCAAGGGGAAGTTTCTTTTGATCAATTAAGCCAGAAAACTAATTGTTTGGTGCCAAATGTGCAAAGCCAACCTATTGTACTGGATTTGAATAATGAAGTTAATATCACAAATAACCCTTCATTAGAATTTGATGTATTAGAAACAATACCTTCTGCAAGTGTGGGTGAACAATATAATTATTCTTTTTGCAAACCTGATTTAACTTCTACAAGCGATCTTTGCGGGGGAATTGATTCGACTACAAATCCTACTGGCGGAAATCCCCCATATCACTTTGTACTTGATTCGGGTGCTTTTTTGCCAATGGGGCTTAATCTAAACCCGAATGGCTTGATTACAGGAACGCCCACAACAGCTTCTGGTTCACCAACCCAATTCAAAGTTTGTGCAGTGGATAATTCAGGAACACAGATTTGCCAGTCATTTGAATTAACAGTAAATGGAACTAGTTCCAAACCGGAAATATGGGCTGGAACAATGACTGGAAATTATGTTGTTGATAATTACTGCGGAATTGCGTATTCAAAAGGAATATTTAGTTATTCTTTTAATGTAACAATCAAACTCATGTCTATATGTGCTGCGAAAAACAGTGATGGCGAATTATATGATTGTGTTGCTCAGCAGGAAGCTGATAACACGGGCACAGTTGACGAGTCAACAACGGTTGCGCAACAGATTCAGCATGATAGTGATTTCCCTTATTGTTATTTGACTGGCGGCTCTGTTCATGAAACAGTTTTATTAACACACCCTTCTTGGGAAACTACAATAAAAAAATTCAGTTTAGATTCATCCACAGAAAACAATTATTTAATTGCAGGAACTTTCCAACTAGGTAATGATTCAATCAATATAGAACCAAGTAAGTGGGGGGGACTCGAGCTTACAGTAACGAGCAGTTCTGATAATACAATAAGCGGAACTTGGGGCACTAGTCAATATGGGGAACATATGGCGCACGGAACCTTCACACTCAACAAACAATAAAAAAAGTAAATCCTCATTTTAAGCTCAATGCTATTTAGTATGATGTTTCTTATTGAGCTATAACTCAGCGTAAAAAAATGTTAAACTAAAAGCAGATTTGTTTACTTTTCTTTTTCAATCAGAATTATTTATTTTTGTGATATTCAACATAGTTTTTCTTGTAAGGAAACTTTTCCCAGATTTTTTTAGGATCTTCTTTTAGTAAGTTTCCTAAGAATTCGTTTCCATTGTTTTCCTTTTTTTTAGTCACTGCAAACAAGTCTCCTGTGGGGTAGAATAATATGCATTGGCCGTCAATTCCCCAGTTTACATAAATTATTTTAAGTTTCCATTTGTTTTTCTTTGTGTCAGCATTAATTTTGTCAATGAGTTTTTTAATGATTCTCTCTGGAACTCTTTGTTTTTTGTAAATCTTTCTTGCTTTTCCTCTGTTCATTAGAGAAAATATGTAAAGCTTTTCAACACGGTTTGCCTCGCAAGCTTTTACGAGCGAAGGTAGGGCGTTTATGTTTTTTTTCAGTGCTACAAAAACAATTGTGGTTGGTATGTGGAGTGCACTAGCCATTTTTACCCCTTTAAGCGTTTTTTCATAACTTCCCTCAACACCAGATAATTCATCATGGATTTTATTGTCGCCATAAATGCTGAATCTGATATTATCTATATGAGGACGGATTTCTTCAAATAGTTTCTTTGAAAGTAGTGATCCGTTTGTTGCAAGAGTTATTTTTATTTTCTTTGATTTGATATGTTTTAGTAACTCAACAAGTCGTGGGTAAAGCAACGGCTCTCCACCTGTGATACTGAGTCTTTTTAATCCGTTTTTTGCAAGGGCGTTAATTATCTTTTTTGATTTATTTAGAATCAAAAGATCTTCTTCGACTGGATCAACACAGCAAAATTCGCACTTGTAGTTGCATTTATCAATTATTTGAAAGCCGATATTGACAAAGAAGTCTATTTCTTTTTTTCCAAAATTGTAGGAGTCTTTTTTAGAATTATATTCAACCATTTAATCGCCGTAAAATATATGCTACTCTTTTGCTCGGGCTCTCGAGCGGGACATATATTACGTCGTATTGAAGCTTTTTATAAATGTTCCCTATGGCTTTGCCGATTTGTTTGGCTCTTTTGTAGGGTATTGGTCTATGTGTGTCAGGAGTGTATTTTTCTTTTGGGAGAGGTTCAAAAAAGAATACCTGTGAGTAGGGGTTGTTTTTTGTAAAAGTATACCGTTTTTTTTCGACAGGGACGCCTTCCAATTCGCTTATTGCAATTCTGTCCGGCACTCCTCCATCAAGAAACACAAATTCTTCTTTTGTTATAAATTTGGCCAGCTTCTTTTCAGTTCTAATTTGTTCGCTAAAAGCTTTTTTTTGAAACCATTTGCAGTCTTTTGTTTCCCACGGGGGTATTCCGTAATGACTTTTCATATACTTTTTTATGATTGGCTCAGCTAATTCAGTTATTGTAAAAAAGCCTTTTTTTCTCAAGACTTTTAAAACAGTGCTTTTTCCAGAACAGGGCGCGCCAACTATTACGATTTTTTGCATAATATATATAGGGTTATTGGGTATAAAACTATTTTGATTGGGTTTTGTACAATTGTTTTTTCTAATATGCTTTTGGATATTAAAGCTTAC
>JAPLVQ010000168.1 GCA_026397035.1 Candidatus Iainarchaeum sp. | reverse complement strand
TTTTTTATCAAATAATAAATTACTCCAAAAGAAAGTATTGAGCAAATCAGTGAAAACAATTGAACTACTTTTGCGCCGCCAAAATTCAAAAACTGGGCGGCAATAAAATAATACACAGGGGGGTGATAAGCCTGGTACGTTAAACTAGAAACCGGCACTACTCCATTATCATAAATGAATTTCACTACTGAAAAATGATCATCATTATTAAACGGACCCAAAAAAAAATAAACTATTGCCCTTAATAATACCCCAACAATTAAAATTATTAACAAGATTTTTTTATTATCAAGTTCAATCCTTTTTTTATTATCAAGCTCAACCCTTTTCATAGTCACCAACTTTTTTTTCTCCTCCAAATAAATCACTTACTAATATCCAAACAATTAGGGCTAATTGAATAATAAAGTTTCCCCCATTAAGAAACATACCAAATCCCGCCTTGATGTATTATTTCTTACACTATTTTGCCCTAAGTATATATTAATGCGGAATAAAGAATGTATTATATGCAGCGAACAGAAACCGAATCGCAGATACTAAAAGCTATTTCTCTTGCGATAGCAAACGCTGTAGACGATAACGATAATAACATCAACTAGGGCTAGCCAAGGAGCCCAAACACAAATGCTTTGGTGCGGGGAATTCTTAGCGCTTTAATTGTCCCCAGTATTTACATTCTTGAGAAGATTTATTAATCAAAAAGCGATACTTTACGAGGTTGATGAATGATGGAAATGATGATTAAAAAAGAGAGTGAAAAACAAAAAAGTTTTTCAAAAAAAGAACGGGTTTTTGCTAGCGAAACTAGCAAGCACGAAGGAGAGAATATTCTTCTAAAAGGTTTTGTTCAGGATGTAAGAAACCAAAGCAAAGTGAAGTTTCTCATATTGCGCGATATCAGCGGAATAGTTCAAACAGTTGCACTCCCCCAAAAAGAAGAAGCTTTTACTGCGGTTGGAAAAATTTCAAAAGAATCCGTTGTTGAAATTATTGGCACTGTAAAAAAAGAAAAACAAGCGCCAAGTGGTTTTGAAGTAGCGATAGAATCAATTAAAGTTCTTTCAGAAGCAAATAGAGAACTTCCAATCCAAGTAGTGGAAAAAGGAAAAGAAGAAGCTTCTCTTCCATTAAGACTCGACTATAGATGGATTGATTTGAGAAAACCAAAGAACGCGCTTATATTCAAAATCTGGACTACAATGGAAGCTGCAATGAGAGAATACTGGTTAAGCCATGGATTTATTCAAATCCATACTCCAAAATTTGTCGCAGGGGCTACAGAATCCGGGGCAGAACTCTTCACACTCAAGTACTTTGATAAAACTGCTTCACTTGCGCAAAGCCCACAGTTCTATAAACAGATGGCAATGGCGAGCGGGTTTGAAAGAGTATTTGAAATAGGACCTGTGTTTAGAGCAAACCCTTCTCACACCACGCGCCATGATACGGAATTCACTTCAGTGGATATTGAAGTATCCTTCATTGAATCCCACGAGGATGTAATGAAGATTGAAGAAGAGTGGCTAGCGCACGTACTCACTCGAGTAAAAGAAAAGTTTGGGAAAGAAATCAAAAATGCTATTGGAGTAGAAGTTACAGTACCAAAACTTCCTTTTCCAAGAGTCACAATGAAAGAAGCTCACGAAATCCTCAAAAAAGAATTCGGATTCAAAATAAAGGATTCGGACCTTGATCCTGAAGGAGAAAGGTTACTGTGTGAATACGCTGGCAAAAAATTCGGTCACGAATTTGTCTTTGTAACCGAATACCCAGTAAGTGTTCGTCCGTTCTACCACATGAGAAAAGAAGGAGAAGTTGAAATAACAAAGAGCTTCGACCTTTTGTGGAAAGGACTAGAAATCACTACAGGAGCGCAACGCGAACACCGGTATGAAATTCTCAAAAAACAAGCACAGGAAAAGAAAGTTCCTATTGAAGGAATCAAAGAATACCTTGAGTTCTTCAAGTACGGCTGCCCGCCCCATGGAGGATACGGTCTTAGCCCGACAAGAATGCTCATGATACTCTTAGGAATCAAAAACGTACGCGAAGCGACATTTTTACCAAGAGACACGGAAAGACTCACACCATAAAACAATTACTTGGCGGAAAAGTGAATCACAAAAGTAAGAATAAGTTTTGAGATAATTTATTTTGGGCGGTGCAAGTAAAAAGTAAAAATGCACTGCTCAAAATATATCTTTTTAATTTATCAAAAAATAACTCTTTTTAACTCGCGTAATATCACTCTTTTTAATTAGTTCTAAAGAAAAGTTAATTAATTTTTATGAGTAAAATTAATCAAGCCAAGTCCCATGCAAAACCAGTTGAGTTCTCAAAAAACGTTTTCGCTGTCGGCTCAAAAGATGCTGAAAGAAGATTTTTTGATACTTTAATTTCTCTTCCAAAAGGCACTAGTTATAATTCATATTTAGTTAAAGGAACTTTGAAGAATGCGCTTATTGATACAGTGAACCCGGGATTTGAGGATGAATTAATTGGAAAAATAACTCCTCTCCTCGGAGATTTGAAGAAACTGGATTTTATTATAATGAATCACGCAGAACCCGACCACTCAAACGCAATACCTAAATTACTCAAACTAACAAAAGCTACACTTCTTGCTTCTGAAAAAGGGGCTCAAATGGCAGAACAATATTATAAAATTCCTAAAGAAAGAATCCGCGCAGTGAAGAATAATGAAACAATTGCTCTTGGAGGAAAAACACTTAGATTTATTTATGCTCCATGGCTTCACTGGCCCGAAACAATGTTCACCTTCCTTGAAGAAGAAAAAATCTTATTCACTTGCGACTTCTTTGGTGGGCACAATTCAAATGAAACTTTCGATAACGAAAAAACCCTTACAAAAGAAGAACTAATTAGGGATGCAAAAGAATACTTTGCTGAAATAATGATGCCTTTTAGAGCAATGTGTAAAATTGCTTTTCAGAAAGTAAAAGCGTTCTCTCCAAAAATAATTGCTCCAAGCCACGGACCGATTTACACTAAACCCGAAGTAATACTTGAAGAATACTCAAAGTGGGTGGGCGGAGAAACAAAAAACAAAGCAATTATTCTTTACGTTTCAATGTGGAACTCTACCGAGAAAATGGCCCAGCATTTAAACGATGCGCTAAAAAAAGAAGGAATTGAAGTTCGCACATATAATATGCTCGATTTGAACCTTGATGAACTTGCTCGAGATTTAATTGATACAAAAACAATTCTCCTCGGTTCACCAACATTTCTAAACTCCCTTCACCCGCTCGCAATGCACTACTTGAATTTAGTGGCGCAGTTGAAATAAACGGAAGACCCGCAGAAGAAGAATATTCAAAACTCACAGAACTTGCAAAAGTAATTGCGGGAAAGATGAAGAACTAAACAAAAAACTAATTAAATGCGAGAGCCCGCGAAAGGACTTTAACCCACTCATTACAGATTTGAAGTTTGAATTTCAGATTATTCAAACTTTATTAACCCATTTTTCGTAACCAGTGTTTTGCCAATTTCTTTCGCCGTTTTGGATATATCTTCGAGGCTTTGTTTCTGCATTTTTTCAACGTTTTCTTCTATTTTCTTGTAGCTATCATCACCCAATGCTTTCAATATTTCAACCTTTTTCGTATATAACCCAAGGTAGCCAAGCGCTGTTTTGGGGTATTCCCCAATTGCCTGTTCAAGCGTTTCTAGAGCTCCTTTCGAATTTCCTTCTGCAAATTCTAGTGATGCTTTGCTACAATAGGTTATTGGGCTTAACGCCGCTTCGTCAAGCATCAAACCAAGAACACTTTGCGCTTGCTGAAGATTATTTTCTTCAAGTAACTTTTTTATTTTAGCTGATGCAATAAGATTGCGGTATTCTTTTCGTAAAGGGAAGTTTTCCAGTCTAACCAGTTCTTCAAGAGCTTTGGCGTTTTCATTGTTAAACAAAAGTTCGGTGACTTTTTCCATGCTTTTCAGTATTTCCGTCTCAGATTCTGGATAAGTGTCATACCAGTAATTATCAAAGAAATTTAATGCTCTTTTCCGGTCTACTTTCTCAGCTTGTTTAAGATACTCTGTGTAAGTTTGTTCATTTGTCATATACAAAGCCTGTGCTTTCAAAACTAAAAAATCAAAGTTTTTTTCATCTTTCTCCAAGGCCTTGTTTATTTCATTTATTGCGCCTTTAAAATCTTGTTTTAAAATTAGCATTGCTGCTAAATGAAAGCTAATATATGGGTTTTCAGGTTCCAATAATTTACATTTGCCCAAGATTTTCATAGCTTGCGCCATTTCATTTAGCCCAGTTAAGGCTTCAAATTTTAGCAGCAGGGCTTCAACATTTTTAGGCTCATTTTTGAGGATATATTCACATTCATTTAAAGCTTTATCATATTCCCCGTCATGCATCCAACCAAGGATATCATCCATCGCAAATTGCTTTTCCATTGCTTCTTCATCTTCTTCTGTTGTTTCATCATACTCTATGTTTCTTTCACCCATTTCTGCTGGCGTTTTGCCAGTATCACTTTGAGGGCGGACATTATTATACCAAAAAACAAATTCTGCGCCTTCTTTTTGCTCCTCATTATCATTCTTTGGCCTTGGACGATTCTTGAAGAATTCATTCCATGCTAGTTCATATTCTTGAAAGCTTTTCTTCATTTCTTTCTTAAATTCTCTTTCGTCCATTTTTAACCAAAATATTTTGAGCACATCATTATTTTAACTTTCGTGCAGCAAAACTTCAAAGCATTGTGCGAAGATTAAGCAGTATAAGTTTTTTCCATTTCTTTATAACATTCTCTCATTATCTTAATCAGCGGCTTGAGGTTTTTTTCATTTCGCGCTTTCTCAAGCGCTAGGTAATAATCGAACCTATGTTTAAGGAATATCGTTATTGGCGGATAACCGTGCCTTGTAAGCATGAAGTTCATTAGCAGCCGCCCGGTTCTTCCGTTTCCTTCGGCGAAAGGATGAAGAGACTCAAATTCTGAATGAAAATATGCAGCCACGACAATCGGGTGGTGCTTGTTCATGTTCAAATTGAACCATTTTATAAGCGTCTTGAGCTTCCGCTGGACCACAAAAAACGGCGGGGCGATGTGCTGGCCAACTTTTACATTAACTGTCCGCAAGCGCCCGTCTTGGCCTTCGAGGTGTGACGGAAGCGTATCCTTTACAACTATTTTTTGGATTTTACAGAGAATCGGCGTTGAAAGCTTTTTTTGTTTAAGTGAGGAAACAAAATCATACGCTTCTTTGTGATTCTTTGCCTCTATCAGATGTTTCATCGGCTTGTTCTTAGGGGTTATTCCTTTGAACAACAAGTGGCTTGTTTCCGCAAGTGTAAGCGAAGAGCCTTCTATGGCATTTGAATCGTAAGTGAACTCAGTGATAAAATGCTCGTAAAAATTGTCCTTTTCAAAGGTGCTGATTTTTTCGTTCAGTGAGTGGCGCAACTCTTCAAATTCAACAATTTCCTTTGGGCTAAGCACCGAATCGAAACTGATTTCACCCAAAATCTTGTTTGCATCATCTGAAAGTGTGCGTACTTGTTCAGGGGTTAAATTAGTGCCTAAAAACACGCGCTTCTTTTTTACCCTGCCTTTTTCCCGAAAGGATTTGGTAAGATAATACAACGTGCTTGTGCCTTCTTTTCTTTTCTCAACAAAGACCATGCAATAATTATGTGACTACATATTTATATATTTACTGTTTATGTGGTCACACCACGAGAAAGAAAAAACGAAAGGATTCCTTTCCATCTTTTACGGATTTGAAAACTAGCTGTATTTTGTACCAAAATGATTTGGGCGCATAATATTAAGTCGTGTTTTGATAAGTGTTCGCAATAACTTTATATTATTCCACCCACTTTAATAGTGCATGCGCAGAACTGCAAGGACACAAAGGAAATTTGCTGCTAAAGAAACACGAGCCAAAAGGGAAAAACTTATCAAAATAGTGTCACGCTTCAATGAAGAGCATACCAATCTTCGATTTTCCAGAGAAGATGCTGCACTTATCGAGTTCTTCAAACGCAAAGGATACCGCGGTGACGAGCCGTTTCATGGTGACAAGTATTATAACCCTCAAATATATTCAACAATTCTCCATGCCGCACGACGAGAACTTGGAATATTAAAAGGAAAAAAGATTCTTCTAGTTTCTGAACGAAATTTCTTTTCAGAATTCCTAACAGAAGTTGAGCAGGCGCAAGTAACAACACATAACGAACAAGTACAGTCAATTGGTATTTCTCTAAAGGAAAACAACTTTGATGCAATAATGGCAAATAATATTTTTCAATACGACGCATTTAGGTATGATGCCAAACCAGACCCAGCACTTTTTGGACCAATTCGTTCAGGACGGGACTCCCTTCTTATAGACCGCGATTTATCCTTGGGAATGTATAACGGATTGTTAAAAATTGAGCCTGAAAAAAAGAAACCAATTATGGATTTTGTACGAAAACGATTCCGCGAACGGGCAAACATTCTTTCTCAATTCGCATCAAAACTAAAAAGAGGGGGCGTGATTATTATTAGTTGCCAAAATAATAAAGTGCTTTTTAAACCGCAAGAAGCAACTACTGCAGGCCTAAGAATAGTAAAGATGAACTATAGAGAAGTAACGGGTCCGCTTAACCCAAAAGAGCAGCCCTATAGTTACACTCGAAATAAATGGTACCTAACCGTACTTCAGAAAAGGTAATACTTCAAAACTAACAAACATGAATCCCTTTATATTCCAAAAACAGCTTTGAAGGGTTCATTCATGTGGTTCTAAGTATTTTCATCTTTTGTGTCGTTTTAGCAGGCTTAAAATAGCTATTTTGATTGATTTAAAGTCATTTAAATCAAAGTATTACTTTTATTAACATTTAGTTTAACTTTACCACGATTTAACTAATGACTTTTGCAGGTAATTCGGTCCTTGTATTGTTGTATATTACAAGAAATAGGTTTCCAATATATTTTTCGTCATATTGAGCAATACCACATTATTATGCTCATTATATTGAGCAACCATCCAAAAATATGTTTCATTAGGGAAACAGATTGAGCTTAAAGTGTTTCCCAAAGGAAACACTTATAAACTGTTTGTTTTATTGTAGTATTATGAAAAAGGAAGTTTTCAAAAGTATTTTAGTTGAATGGTTTGAGAGAAAATTGCCCTCTTTAATTGAAAGGGAACTCAAAGTCACTCCAAATAAAGAGTTAATAACTGCAATAATTGGCCCAAGAAGGGTTGGAAAGACATATTTAATGTTCTTTATAATAGAAAACTTGTTGAAAACCTACTCAAAGGAAGAAATAATTTTCATTGACTTTGAAGATAATCGGCTTTCTGGAATGAAACCGCAAGATTTAGACGATTTATTTGTAGCTCACAGCGAAATTTCCAGTAAAAAAGCAAAATACTTGTTTTTTGATGAGATACAAGAAGTGCCCCAATGGAGCAAATTCCTAAGACGCCTAAATAATCTTGGACAATATAACATTGTAATAAGCGGTTCCTCATCAAAACTTGCAAGTAATGAAGTTGCAACCGAATTGCGCGGAAGATACAAGAGCCATTTGCTTCTCCCCTTTTCATTCACAGAATTTCTAAGAGTGCGCGGATTTACATATGATTTGAAAACAAGTTATTCTGCAGAGAAAAAAGGCGAGCTAAACAGATTATTTGAAGAATATACAAAATACGGCGGATACCCTCAAATAGTGAAAGCGGA
Source organism: Candidatus Iainarchaeum sp. (assembly GCA_026397035.1). Classification (GTDB taxonomy): domain Archaea; phylum Iainarchaeota; class Iainarchaeia; order Iainarchaeales; family JAAZKV01; genus JAAZKV01. The sequence goes on along the minus strand of JAPLVQ010000168.1, from coordinate 2,967 downwards.
GACAATTACGGAAAAAAGGGAATTAGCAAAAGCCTATTTTGAAACAATATTTTACAAAGACATACTGGAAAGATACACAATAAATAATCGTGACATTATGGAAATGCTCATGAATTATATATTAAGTAATAACAGCAGTACATTTTCAACGAACTCTTTTAATAAGATACTCAAAGCGAATTCAATAAAAGCTAGTACAAAAACAATTTCATTATATCTAAAATATCTTGAAGAATCGTTTTTTGTACTTACTTTGCAAAAATTTTCTTATTCCGCGAGAATAAGGCTTATGAATCCTAAAAAAATATATTTGGCAGATAATTGTTTTCAAACATTTTTATCAACAAACTCAACAGAAGATAAAGGAAAATTGCTTGAATCCCTCATAATGCAAGAAACAAAAAGAAGAAACATAGAAACTTATTATTTTAAGGAAACAAAAGAATGTGATTTTATACTCAAACAAGGTCAATCTATTTTATCAGCAAATCAAGTAACATATGAGCTTTCACCACAAAACCAAGATAGAGAAATAAACGGTCTTCTCCAAGCATCTGGTTCACTTAAAACAAAAAACAACACAATTATTACTCTTGATCAAAAGCAAGAAATAATTAAAGACAAACAAAAAATACATGTGCAACCTGCATGGAAATGGCTGCTAGAAAATGAGGAGTAATTCCTTTATGGATTAAGTAAAAAATAATAGGATGTCAAAATCATGAAAAGGTCCGTGCAGGTATTCCCTCCAATGCTTTGCGGATTTGAATAAAGTACTGGCTAGAAATTATATTTAAAAAGAGTTTAATCAGGTTTAGATTTATGAATTCAAATTGGTGGACTGAAAACAGCGGATTCTTCGGCAAGTTTTACATGCAAGGGGATAATTCAATTGAAGGATATAATGATTCAAAAAAAATGACTCTCTCTGAAAGAACAAACGAAGAAACACAAGGAATTATTAAGTTGTGCTCATTAAGAAAAGGGGATAAAGTATTGGACTGCCCGTGCGGATACGGCAGGCACAGCATTAGTCTAGCAAACGCAGGGTTAAAAGTTATCGGAGTGGATCTGAATTCATACGAATTAAACACAGCAATTAAAGAGGCTGCAAAACAAAAAGTCAAAGTAAATTTTGTAAAAGAATGTATGCTAAAAGTTAATTATTCTGAAAAGTTCGATTTAGTAATTAATATGTTCTATTCATTCGGATTCTTTGACAATGATCTTGACAACTTTACAGTCCTAAAAAACTTTTATAATGCGTTGAAAAAAGGAGGCCGTTTTTTGATGCACACTGACGGCAATATTCCACAAATTATATCTGGACAAAATAAAGAATTCGAGAAACGACCCCTAACAAATGGTGGCGTTTTGCGTCAAGTTGAATTTTATAATAAAGAAACAAATAGGAATTATGGGATTTGGATTATTGAAAAAGGCGGACTTGTGGAGGCAAAAGAATACTCTGTAAGATTTTATTCAATAGAAGAGTTTGAATATTTGTGTAAAAAAGCAGGATTCAAAGAAGTCAAGTTTTACTCAGACTGGACAGGAAAACCATATGACACAGATTCCAAAGACATGATTTGCATTGCAATAAAATAAAATCGACCCAGAAACAATTTAATACTCCAAAGTAATTAACATAAGAAGTGAGAACAATGTTAGTTTGAATGGAATTAGCACAACGAGAAAAGTATAGAGCATAATATGGAAATTTTAGGGCGAAGAGAATGAAGATTTTGTATTTTTACTGCGGAGAGGGCTTAGGACACACTACTCGAACTATTGCCGCTGGAAAGGAACTGGAAAAAAAGCACAAAGTTGTTTACGCTTCTTATGGATACGCTCAGGAATTTGGGAAAAAGAATGGATTAAATGTAATTACGGTTCCTAGCGAGATTAGTTTAGTTGGAAAAGGCGGGAAATTCAGTCTCTCAAGATCAATTCTAAAAACTGTCAGGCACGCTAACCCCACAGCGATACTAAAATACCGCTCGCTGATAAAAAAAGAAGCTCCGGATTTAGTAATATCTGACAGCTTTATTGTACCTGCAATACTTGCAAGAAGAAAAAAAATTCCTATTTGGATGGTTCTAAACCAAAACTCGCTTTATAAATTCTTCAAATTACACAAAAACCCTCTGCTCAAATTAGCAGGAAAACTCGTTGAAAGATTCGGGCAGGGCTCGCTAGAAAAAATGGATAAAATACTTGTAATAGATTTTGCCCCACCCTATACTGTTTGCGCTGATGCGCTTTCTTTTACAAAAAAAATGCAAAACAAAGTCAGTTATATCGGACCGCTTGTAAGAAAAGAATGCAAAAACGAAAAAAACTTTGGCAAAAATATCAAAAATCAAAACACTCCTAAAAACAAAAGAGTTTACTCTTCAATAGGGGGATTTGGATATAGAAAAATCCTTTTAGGAACAATTGTTGAAACTGCAAAAATGCTCCCTGAATATAATTTTGATTTGGCAGCAGGACCCAATGCAGTAATTAATAACCGCAGCAAGAACTTAAAATCGCACGGCAATTTAACATACCCTTTTCCTATAATGAGCAAATCCAGTGTAATAATCAGCGGAGGAGGCCATTCTCAAATAATGGAAGCACTCTCTCTTGGAATACCAATAATCTCAGCGCCAGACCTTGGGCATTATGAGCAGGAATCAAACGCCAACGGACTTGAAAGACTAGGACTGGGAAAAAGAATTTCTTATACTACGCCCGCAGAAGAAATTGCAAAACTAATAAAATTACTTTCCGAATCAAAGGAATACTCAAAACGATTAGAAAAAATCAGCGCGCTTGCAAAAAAACAAAACGCCAGAATTGAGATTGCAAGACTAGCAAGTGAACTGGAAAAATCCATAATTACAAAATCCAGAACTAATATGAAAAAATGGGATAGGGGCTCCGCTGTTGCTCTGCCCCTATAACCCCGCTTGCGCCTCGCTC
>JAPLVQ010000021.1 GCA_026397035.1 Candidatus Iainarchaeum sp. | reverse complement strand
GTAGATTCCTGGCGCTCGAGAGCGCCAGCACTTAGTTATTTCTTATGGATCTGTGAATAGTGTTTGTCTTGTCCTTCTTCTATGTATTTTTGTATTTTTTCGGCTGTTACTTTGCCGATGCTTTCGTAGTAGGTGTATCGGCTCCAGAATCTGCCTTTTCTCAGAGTCAGGCGAAAATTTGGTATCGCCTGAAATATTGTTCTGGCTGATACTTGTTTTACTTTGCGTATCATTTCCCAAATGCTTTCTTTGATTGGCATTTCTACAAATGCGTGCATATGGTCGGGCGCTAATTCTATCGCATGCACTTTTGCACCATACTTTTGAAATACTGCTTGCAGTATTTCCCGAACTATCATTAGGTTAATTGGCTTACCAAACATCGCCCTGCGATACTTTGGCACAAACACCAAAGGATAGCTTGACCTCCTTCTGTCAACTTTTTTATTACCTTCCATACTTACGTCTGTCATAATCTCGTTCTCCTAGCGTAGCCAATGACGATACTACGCTAAGAGAATTCAAACTTACAAACAGGTTAAAGTCGCCGCGCTAAGTCAGCATTCCCCTACCGCTTGAAAGCGGTAGTAGCCTGCTGCGCGGCTTCGATGCAACTTGCTGCGCGGATGAAGAAGAACTTTGGGAAAGAGACTGCACTTCAAGCGAAGATGAATTGGATTGGGAAGAAATTTGCTGAGAAGAAGAAGTTTGATTTGGTTTGGTATTTATTGCTGTTCCTTGCTGTAAATCCGCAGAAGATAAGACTGATTCATTGACCATATACTGAGTAGCAAAATGCTCTATTTAAAGGTTATAGCGAAATCAGAACTTCCGCAAGTGGCTTTTGATTTCTTTGGTTTTGGCTGGTATATAAACCAACACAGGCTAAAAAAAGATTAATGACCCCAAAAAGCAGACATAAAATAGGCTCTAAACTTAGAGACAACCCTATTTTAGATGACGCCCTGGGAAGGACTTGAACCTTCGGCCTACCGATTAACAGTCGGGCGCTCTACCTACAGCTCCAAAACGAATCCTAAATTATTTAGAACTCCATCTTGACTGAGCTACCAGGGCAATCATCATTATTTTGGTATTCGCGCTTAATCCGGTAAAGCACTAAATATACTGGATTTTATCCAATAATTTTCTTTGCTCAACCAGCTCTTTTAGGTAAACAATGTTGTTTTCTATAGGTTTATAAAAGCTTCTCAAAGCTTTAGGAACAATAACAAAAACTGAATAATTTTCATATTCAAAATTGGAAATTTTATCCATAAGAGAGGGTATTTTATGCAACCCCTTCCAGTAAGTGCATTCAATAATTATTTTACCACAAACAAAATCTGGAAAATATACTTTATTATTCACCAACAAATATTTCTCATACTCATAAGAAATTCCTTTAGAGTACAAATAATTAGCCACTTCTTTCTCAAGCCAATTTCTTACTTTATCACCCCTACAGAACTTCCGCAAGTATTATAAAGGCTTGAATTTTGTTTGATTGTTTTTTCTTTTTCTAAGTGTTCTTTTGGATTGATTTTTTTCTCGGAAAACTATTTGGTTGAATTTATTTGCTCAACACGCGGTTTGTGTTGAGCTG
>JAPLVQ010000157.1 GCA_026397035.1 Candidatus Iainarchaeum sp. | reverse complement strand
ATTGTAAAGACTCATTAGATTTTTATCCGAAGTTGTGCGTGTTATCTCGCTTTCATCCCCTATTTGAACATAAATATCTTGTATAGTAAAGTCCGAGCTGTTTTCAATTTGAGGAGAAAGTGTTGCGCTTAATTGTCCCGCAGACATTTTTACGTCGATGCTTTCAGGGAACACAAGCCCGATTTTTGAGCTTACCATGAATGCTGCTGATTGTGTTTTATAAAACGGAGCAGATACTTCAGCAGTGTATAATCCGGGTGAGAAATTATTTTCGACTTTGTACTGCCCGTTTTTGCCGGTCCCTTCCTTTCCGTTACCAGAAATTGTTTTAATTACTTTTCCGCTCTTGTCAAGTATTTTTATTGTGGAATTTGTTACTGCATTTGAACTCGAATCAGTCACTTTGATATTAAAATTTTCTCCGGGAGCGAGCTGACTTTTTGAGAATTCAAATAAAAGCGTTTTTTCCAAGACTACATTAAACAACAATTCTTTTTCCACTATTGTTTTTCCGCTCGCGCTAACTCTTATTGATGCGGGTCCGCTTGCGCGCGGAGTGAAATAAAATCTTACTTTTTGTTTGCCGTTATTTGAAAGCGATACTTCGGTTGAAGAATTTTTCTTTGCTGCTGCAGTTCCTCTTTGTACCGCGAAATTAAAATTGCTTGTCTGCGTTAAATCAAAATCAATATTCGAGTCAGAGGACACCGCGATTTGAATGTAATCCGCTTCTTTTGTGGTTACTTCTGCTTCAAGACCGTAACTTTTATCCTTTATCGCTTCAAACCCGCTTGAACTAATATAATTTTCACTATCATCAACAAAGTTTACCGTCATGCAAATATTATTACTGCACTCCGGAAGCGATTCAAAAAGCGTAAAGTCCTGTACTTTGGTTTCAGCATAAAGCCCTGCCTTTTTATCAGTCACTGCTTTTGTTTCAAGAACCAAATCTTGCGGGGTTCTATAATAACCTCCTCCGACTATTGCCCATGCCCTGTATTTCATCTGTACTTTTCCGGCGGTAAAATCTTCCGCTCTTACTTTTACTTTTACTGTGTAAGTTCCTTTTGGCTGCGCAATTATTCCCTCAACCCATTTATTTTTCTGTCCTTGCTGTCCCACAGCAGTTCTATCCACTGCTTCATTTCCCGGCTCAGGAGTAGGAGTATAAGATTGGGAGTAAAAGTTTTCAGCTCCCAAAAAGCCTAAATCAAAAATCCCGAATTTTTCAGATGTTGCAAGTGTAGTAGTGTCCTGTCCTATTCTAAAATGAACTCCTGCTTTTGTCGCAGCGCGCGGGAAAATTACTGTGTATTTCGCCCAGTAAAATGCCCCTGGAGTTATTCCAAGAACTGCGCTTCCAAGTTCATCTTCTATTCCAACAAAATCTATGAGCGGAGCGAGTGCTGTTGAATCTTTATTATAAACAACTACTTCAACAAAATCCTTTCCTTGTATTGTCACTTGCTCAGAAAATACGTTCCCGTCAAGAGTCGTCACTTCCACATCTACTCTTGATTTTTGTCGCGCGTCAAAAAAGATTCTTCCATTCTCATCATAAAGGGATTCTCCTTCAAGCGAACTCACAATCACTTTTCCAATTACTGGTTTTCCATAAACGTCAATGAAACTAATTTCAAGAATATTCGGGCGTTTCTTCATATTAAGATAAACTTTTTTGCTTACTTCTGTTTTTGCAACTTCAACCGAAGCATCCCCAATCATTGTGTCAGTGTAACCTTCAAGCATATAAGTTTTTTCAGAAGCCACTGTAACATTCTTGTATCCTTCAATGCTTGTTTCAAATACTGGTACACCATAAGGTACTTTGTTCCCGTCAGCGATTTCAAAAATCATTACTTGTGCCGCATTCACTGGAACCGCTGATTTGTCTATAGTATAAATATCAAGTCTTGTAGAATTTGTTGCAGTAGTTTTTTGCATATTAATTTTTACTTCTTCCTGCGCACCAATAAAGAATGATATTCTTGCTGATAAATATCCTTCTTTGTATGCTGTAGCGTAAATCATTTCATTTGAATTAAGCCCGTCAAAATCATAACCGCTTATTTGTGTTGTTCCTGAATCAATTAATCTGTTATCACTCGAGCCGAATAATTGCACTACTGCTCCTTCAAGGCTGAATCCTGACTGGGAATCTATTGCACTTACTCTTAATTTCTGCCCGCCCTTAGTTAATTGTATTTGAATTCTTTTTTCCAATTCGCGTAAAGTTATTCCGCCTCCCACAGTTTGGGAATCATAAGAAATATACCCTTCTTTTTTCACCTGAATTCTTAACGGAATTCCTGTTTGTACTTTTCCAATTAATAATCCCTGTATTGTAGGTCCGCTCATTAGTAGAACGCCGGTATCCTTGTTTGTCACAGTTACTTGCGCGCCGGTAATTAATTTTGAATTATTATCTGATACTTCCACCACCACATTTGCGTTTCCTACAAATGCGCTTATTGAAGGATCAAGCGAAATTTCTCTCATTTGTCCTTCATTAAAAATAAGCATTTCATTATACTTGTTGTACCCGTCAGCAGTGATTTCAACTAGCAGACTTTTTCCTTGAGGTATTCCTGTTTTTTTGTAAATCCCGTTAGTATCTTCTAAAAATTCGTAAATTAAATCCGTCCCTGAAGAAGCGGTTACTCTTGCCCCTTCAATAATGGTTTTTGTTTCTTTGTCAATCAGCCTTAACTGTGCTTCTATACCTCTAAAATCCGCTTCAAAAGAAAGGTTTTGCGGCGGATTATCTTTGGTTACTGTAAAAGAAGTGCTTACTGTTTGATAACCATCCTTATTTGCAGTCACTAATATTGTTTCTCCTTCTTTTAGCGGCCGCGTTAAAGCAACTTTTTGTCCGTCACTCGCTTTTCCTTCAAAAAGCACTTCTCCCTGAGCATCTTTGATTAGTACATCAACATTCAAAAGTGGGGTAGAACCAGAACGCATTGAAAGGGTTATTTCTCCTGCAACAGGAGGAACATAACCTATCGCAAAAATTATTAATAAAAGTATTGCCACAATGATTGCGATTGTTACTACAAAACTTGGCACGCCACGGTTTTCAAAAAAGTCTGAATACTTATATACAGGCAACCCTTTATTATCAAGAAAGTCAAGCGCATCAAAGTACTTATCTTCAAGCTTCGTGTATGCACTAGCAAGTTTTTCTGAAATCACCTAAATCCCCCAAAACATGCTTTTTCCCTTTTAATAATTCCAATAAACTCTCCCTTACTTTACCAAAAGCCGGTACTTGTTTTCCCAATTAAAAGTTATTCTCTTTACTGTAATTAATTATTATTACTGTGCTTAATAAACCTACTCTCTGCCCTCACCCAAACTCTTTATGCTCGAATAAACTGCGCTAATCGGCTAATTGTACTCAGCGAATAATTCTTGCAATTATTCATAAAAAAAACCTTTTCACTATTTTGTCGTTCTTCCCATTGCCCAGTAAAACCATATTACATAAACCGCTACAATATAAACAAATAATACCAGCCTAAAAAGCATGTCGTGGGCTAATTCTACTGTTTGAACATTCTGGGACAAAATTAAGTTAACCGTCACTACTATTCGCAGTAAGTTAAATACTACTCCAAGCGCTATTGCTATAACTATCCCGATAATTTTCTTTTTCCATTCAATCCCAAAGCTTGCTATTATCGCACAAATTAAAACAATTATTTCAAGTACTCCTGTGCAGAGCCATGAAATGGATATTTCTTTTGCACTGCTCGCGCTAATAACTTCGCTAACTGATTCACTCGAATTCGCAACCCCATTCACTACTTCACTTTCTCTTACAACCTCACTTTCTCTCGCTACTTCATTTCCATTCGCAATTTGCCCGGTCACAAAAAAAGTATAGCATTGTGCTTTCACTGAATCGCTTAGCCAGGAGAATTCTTGGCATTCTTTAAATCCTTCAGAAGCAGTGCTGATTCCTTCTATTGATAATAATCCCTGAACAGTAGTACCTGTAGCTTCTTTCAGATTCATTTCAACTAAACCAGCAAAGAAACTTAACACAATATAAGCAACTAAGAATCCCGCGATAAAAAAAATGAATTGCTTTTTTTTATCCTGCTTTACCTTGCTGAACTGGTCTTTAAAGTAATCAATAACTTTGTCAAAAACATTTTCTTTTTTTACTCCCGTACTTAACCCTCTGTGCCCGGCACCCAGCCCTTTTTTTCCAGAATAATTTTTAGAAGTAAATTTTGGAGTAGTTGTATTTTGTAAGTGAAACTTATTCTCCCCACCATAGTGTTGTCCTTCTCTTACTCCCCACTTCTTCGCTTTCTCTTTGTGCGCCATGCAGAATTAAAGTATTTTGGCGATTAAATACTTTTGGGTGGAAACGAATTCAGTTCTTTCATTCCGTCAATTTTGCTTTTATTCTCTGCCATTGAAGCATGTTTTTATACTTCTTAAACCAATAATTACTCGCGTTTGTAGTATTGTTTTTGGCGGTTTGACCAGAAAATTGGTGGCTTGGCTTAAAGGTGAATGTTTTAATTTAAAGATTGGTGTTTGTTTTGAAGATTGGCGGATTTAAGGTTGGAGATTTTGTCGTAAAAGACGTTGGCGGTAAGCGTGCTTTGATTCTTGATTGTAAGAATTGTGTTTATAGTGCTTCGCTTGCCGAGGATCATCATTGTCGTTTTCACGCTATTAAACTCTTGCAGGAGCTTGAAGCGGATAAGATTGTTCTTGCTGAAGTGTATGAGCGAGTGTATGAAGAGCTTCAGACAAAAATGTTAATGGAGATTGCTAATTTTTCGCAGAAGATTGCGATTGAAGGGGTTTGGAGTTATAATCATTTAGGAAAACCTTCAAAAGAGTGTGAACAGTATTTTCCGGAACGCCACCAAATGGTTGTAAGAATAGCAAATGATTTGCTTAGTTATGATCCTTTACTCTCTTATTTGACTCTTTTGCAGGAGTTAAGAAAAGAAGAGGAGAAGTTTCGTGTCGCTGGTCCAGCGTATGTTGCGTGTACTGAACCTTATGTTGCTACGCTTGTAGAACTAAAGAATCGTTTTGAATCAATGCTTATTATTATTCGCGCGAGAAAAATTCTCACTGAATTAAACGAGCTTCCTGATCTTGTTTCTGTTTACAAATCACTCCTTGAAGCGGATATTAAGCCGAGTTTTATCGGCTCCAAACTTTCTTTCGCAGGGATAGAGAATTTTGAGCTTCTTGATGAATACCAGATTAAAGAATCCACTACGCAGATAATGTCTGACCCGAATAAAGTGGAGAAATTGTATTTTATTAATCCGCCTGAATATTCTCTTGCGCCTGATTTGTATTTTGTTTATAGCAAGACTAAAGAAATTGTTTCTTCATATAAGCCGGGACGTACTTCGCTTAGTACGGTAGCTACTTCAAGAAGATATTTTGAAAGGCTTTATGAATCAACCATTAAAGAAGTTGCAGCATATAACAAGATTGCAATTAGCCCTGATGATATGAGTTCGCTTGCTAAGGTTGTCGCAAGGTATAGTGTTGGTTACGGGATTTTAGAAATTCTTCTTAATGATAGAAAAATCACGGATGTGTATATTGATTCGCCGATTGGTTCAAGACCGATTTATATTGTTCATTCTGATTACGGCCAGTGCCAGACGAATATTACTTTCACCGAGAACGAAGCTAATTCTTTAATTTCAAAGCTTCGCGCGATGTCTTCAAGGCCTTTTGATGAGGCACATCCTGTTCTTGATTTTGATTTGCCTGATATGGAGACTCGTGTTGCTGTAATCGGTCCGCCTCTTTCTCCATCAAACAGCGCTTTTGCTTTTCGCTTGCACAAAATGACTCCTTGGACGCTTGAGCAGTTTATTGATGTAAATTACCTTAATCCTCTTGCGGCCGGGCTATTAAGTTTCTTTATTGATATGCAGGCAACAACACTAATCGCAGGTTCGCGCGGTTCGGGAAAAACTTCTCTTTTACAGGCTGTAATGCTTGAGATTCCGCAGAATACAAGAATAATTACTCAGGAAGATACGCTTGAACTTCCAATTACTTATTTAAAAGAAATTGGTTTTAGTATTCAAAGACTAAAGACTCGAAGTCCGATTAGTGTTTCAATAACCGAAACCGAAGTTGATCCCGCAGAGGCGCTTAGGACCGCGCTTCGTTTAGGTGATTCCGCGCTTGTTATTGGGGAAGTTCGTTCTAAGGAGGCGAAGGTATTATACGAAGCAATGCGTGTTGGAGCCGCAGGGAATGTAGTTCTTGGAACTATTCATGCTGATTCCGCTTATTCAGTTTGGGATAGAGTAGTAAATGATTTGGGTGTTCCGACTACTTCATTTAAAGCAACGGACTTGATTATTGTTGCACGCCCGATTCGTTTTAAGGGTAGTCTTTCTAAGCACCGCAGAATTGTTGAAATTACTGAGATAAAAAAACATTGGAATGAAGATCCTTCAAGAGAAGGGGGACTTCTTGAGATAATGACTTATGATGCGGCAAAAGACACACTTGAATTAATGGAAGATAATTTAAAAGAGAGTGAACTATTCCAGAAGATTCAAAAGACTTCGGGCTTGAGTGTAAGCGATATATGGGCAGAGATTCGACTGCGTTCAAGCGCAAAGCTTTTCCTTGTCGAACAGAAGAATTCTCTTACCCTCCCGACCCTCCTTGAAGCCGAGCATACTAGTTATTGCAGTTCAAAATTATTGCTCATGAAGGAACTAATGATTGAAGAAGAGGGTAAAGTTAATTACGAACAGCTCCTCGGTCAGTGGAAGAACTGGGTAACAACAACAGTAATTCCTGATGTTCAGAAAACAAAAAGCGTGATGAAAAAGAAGGATGAATGAAAAAACAACTTCTCTATAATTGTCTTTTTTTATTTCACGAATTCAACGTTTTTCATTTGTTTAAACTCTTTGTCCCCTGTAAGGAATTTTATTTCCATTTCAATTGAAAGCAAGTAGCTAATTGAATCAGCGTAGGATAATTTCTTTTCTTTGTTTTTGTATCTGAATTTGAGCGCCTTTTTTATTGTTGAATCGCTCACTTCAACACATTGAGAAATTAACGCGTCATAATACTTCTCCGCATTTTCTTCGGTTGAGTTCACTAAAGCAGAATAATACACTTCCATCAAATTCAACCGGGCAGTAACTATTTTATTTTTTTCAAAGTACTTCAGATAGCTCTTGTTTCCCTTGAAATATTCTATTATAGCATAGCTGTCCGCAAAAAATAATTCCATTTTATCCCCAACCTTTTCTTGATTCATCCTTAATTTCTTGAGTTGTTTTTTGGGTTTTAAACGTGCCAAAAAGTTCATTTAATGAAGTAACTTTTTTTACCACAATTATCAGCCTGTCAGATTCTCTAATCTTCTCCCTATCAGCAGTTTCTTTTGGAAGAGTTATTCCAATAGAGTTCCCCCACTTTCTTGCAACCACCATTACCTCAGCCATAATTATACCACCAATATAATTATACTTTTGGTTATATTTAAGGTTTTTGTGTGCCTTTTTACAGCCATTCATCAGCAAACAATTATCTTCAAAAGCCAACCCCGCCACCAATAAAAGGCTGGTTTTGGATGAGATTTAAACTTTTCTAAAGTGTCCTGCCGGCGAAATAAAAGTGTAATATTATTAAAGACAAAATAAACTAAGAAAGAATTTTCCAAAACCTAAAAGCAAATAACTCTTCCAGTCTTTCACCTGAATCTTACTGTTTCAAGGTTTCTTATGGCGCTTGCGCTTACCCCGAATTTTGACGCAACGTATTTTGAGAATTCTACGCTTCTTTGCGGGTCGCCGTGGTTTACAATTATTTTCTTTGGTTTTGGTTTGAGCGAGGCAACATAAGACACGAGCTGGTTAAAATCTGAGTGTCCTGAGAAGCCGTCAATTGTTTCTATCCGCATTTTTACCTCGATTTTTTTTGTTTTCCCGTTGTCGCTTATGGGAAAAGTCTTCAACCCTTGCTGGATTTTTCTTCCGAAAGTTCCTTCGGCTAAATATCCAACAAATACTAAAGTATTTGCCGGGTTTTCAGCGAGTTTGTAAAAGTAATCCATTACTGGCCCGCCATTCATCATTCCTGATGTTGAAATTATTACTCCACCCGAACCGCTACAGATTTTTTCCCTGTCTTCTTTCTTCGCTTCTTTAAATATCGGCGAATCAAACGGCGAATCGTTTGTTAATATTCTTTTCTCAATGCTTTGGCGTAAATACTCAGGATATGCTGTGTGTATTGCGCTTGCTTCTCTTACCATTCCGTCAACATAAATACTGTTCTTGTCATTAATTTGTCCGCGTTTGTATGCGTCTTCAATAACCATACAAATTTCCTGTCCTCTTCCTACGCCAAATACTGGTATTAAAACATTTCCCCCAAACTGGGTTGTTTCTTGAATTATGTCAAGTAATTTTTGTTCAGCATCTTGGCGTGACATTTGTATTGCATCTTTTGATCCGTAAGTACTTTCAATTATTAGTGTTTCCATTCTAGGATATTTAATATCAATATTGTCAAAGAGTCTCGTCATCCCAAATTTTATGTCAGCACTATAAACAAGGTTGTGCGTTCCTTCGCCGATATTTATATGCACCGAACTTGAACCTAAAATATGTGATGCATTGTGAAGCGTTAGCCTCATATCTGGAGCAATGTCGGTTACTTCCCTGTAATCTCTTGTGATTGTGTGCAAGAGCGCGTTTTTCACATCTGCTTCTGCATATGGCGCAATTTTTTCCTGTGCCACGCTGACATCGAGATAATCAAATTGTAATAATGTCATTAGGTCTCTTGTCGGTTCGGTGCAATACACCGGTCCATCATAACCCATTTTGAATAAGAAGGGCAATAGTCCTGTGTGGTCGGAGTGTGCGTGTGATATTACTATTGCATCAATTTCGCTTAATGGATATCCTAGTGCGTCAATGTAGGGGTAAGGATCATCAGAACTAAAATTTAATCCAGCATCAAGCAGTACTTTTGTCGCTTCGGTTTCAAGCAGCATACAGCTTCTGCCAACTTCTCTAAATCCTCCAAGCGCGGTAAACCTTATCCACTGGTGCGTTGAAGTCCTTTTTTCTCCGTAAATTTTTTCAGCGGTTTTTAGTAAGAACTTTCTTCTTTCATCAGCGTGTTTAAAAAAGTGTTTTCTTATTCCGCTTAGGGTATCTGATTTTGTTGTGGGCGATCTTAATATTCTTGGAGTCCACCCTGTTTCAACAATTATTCTTTTTGATAATTCCCCGCCTTTTCCAATTACCATTCCTTTTTTTACCGCTTCAATAGCGACTTCGCTGAATGGCTCTTCAAAATAAATATCTTTCACATCAGCTTCTTTTGGAACAAGTTCGAGAATCTTTTTTCGCGCAGTTTCTGGATCCGATAAGAGCGATTTGTCCGTTCTAATATTTACTCTTTTTTTTAATTCAAAGGCAATTCTTGAAACAAAATTGTCCGTTCCAAAAAATGCAGAAGGGTTTTTAGTGTAAATGACTACTTCAGGTCCTTCCATTTCAATTTTAGTGACTCCGGCGGATGAAGGAACTATTTTTTTTACAATACTTTCTATTTCTGACAATATTTTTATTTTCTGTACCATTTAATCAATCCTTTTTTATAATCAATTCTTTCTTTATAATCAACTCTTTTTTTAGCTTAATTTTTCTTAATTCAACCAGTCTATAAATGAAAACAAATCCCATCTAATTTACTCGTTAAAAAAATTCTAACCTTAAACTTAAATCCGAAAAGCACAATTACGATTACAATTACTACTCATAATCACAATTATAATCCATAAAGACTTAGTCAATTAAGGCAAGTACGTTTTTTTATTTTCAAAAGGAATTACTTTTTCGCAAAATTAAGTTTTATTTTGCTCATTACTTTATCTACTTCTTTGTCATCAATTTCTCTATACCCATTTTTGTCTATCACAGATACGCTTATTCCTTTTCCACCACTGTTAATATCCCTGTTTCTCGCAATGCTCACTGCTTTCACTGCAAGCGCGAGTGCTTCATCTTCATTCATTCCTTCTTTAAAATCAACATCAAGTACTGACACAGCGTATTCTGTTCCTGATCCCGTCACAGCATACTTTTTCTTTTCCGATATGCACCCAAATGGAGTTACTTCATAAAGTTCCGGTTTTGAGCTTAGTCCTCCAACTACGGGCATAAAAACATAAGGATAATATCTGTTCCCGTTTAACACATTTGACATCATGCTTGTAAGCGCTTTTGGGGTTATTCTTGTTCCTCTTTCTATTTCATAAAGATTTGCCTGCGCCCGCAAGAATCTTATTATTGCAAGTGAATCGCCTAAAGCCCCTGAAATAGTTAATGCAATTCTATCAGTTATTTTGTGTATTTTTACAGCATCATCATCCGCTGCTTACTCTCTCGCTTATCATGCTGACTGGCAATCCTTCAATATCCCTGTAATGATTCATAAAAACTAACCCCAAAGAAACAATTTCAAAAAAGCCTCTTGCAATAAATCTTTTCCATCAACCGCTGCAAAACTTTTTAATCAACTGCTTTGACTTAATTAAAAACGAAACCTAATTAAACCTAACTTTTAAATCCAATCTGCAAAATAATTGACTTTATGAAACAATTCAACCCACTAAACATTCTAATCCGCTAAACAACCTAATCCGCTAAACCACTTAAAAAAATAAAAGCAATTACTAGAAAGCAGTTCTAGAAATATTTGCACATGAAACCTTTATAAAGGTATCCAAAAGGCAAAAAAGCAAGGAGGATGTCCGTAAATCTTTTTTGGACTCCTTTTGTTTAGAAAAAGCTTATTTTTGTTTGGTTAAGTTAATTAGGTA
>JAPLVQ010000130.1:2955-6506 GCA_026397035.1 Candidatus Iainarchaeum sp. | reverse complement strand
TACTCGGACTAAAAGACCGTGAGTTTGAAAAAAATTTATCGCTGTTTGCTTTCTCTATTCAAGCAAGTACCCCAAGAGAATTAATCGCGCGCGTACTGGAAACAAAAGAACTTACTGATTATGAAAAACTCCGCGCGGAAAGGTTTTTGATGATAATTGACAAAACCCTGCCAAGGCTGTTTGGAACACAAGTACCCACAGAAGAACTAACAAAAACAATTCCAGGAAAACTCGGGCGTGCAGTAGTAATTGACACTAAAGGACTCTCGCAGGAAGAAAAAGCCATATTCATTCAAACAATATTCCGCCAGATTACGCGCTCCGTATCAGAAACCAAGCAAATAAGCTGTGTAATATTTGTGCCACAAGCTGATGAATTAATTACGCAAAACACTGATAGAATCGCAACCGCAATTCTTAGAGTGGAAAACAGGGGAGTAGGAGTAGTATTAGGAACTGAAAAAGAATTGCCTGAAAGCATCTCCCAAACAATTACCACCAGAATGAGTATTGTGAGCGGAAAAGATGCGGCAATCTCAATAAAAGGAAAAAGAAACTATCGAGTAGTACTTCGCAGTAATTTAAGCGGCGGAACGAAACTAAGATGAAGGAAAATTGTGTAAAAACTAGTTGCCGATTTTTAATTAATCAGTTAAAGTTTTGGTCAGTTAAAGTTGTTTCTCAAAAAAGACTTATTCAAATCCTCTAATCTTTCCTTTTTTTTTTTTTTTCAGAATATTTTTGCCGATAGTGTTCGCAAGGTCCCCGGCTCTATTTGGATGTACTCCCATTTTAACGAGACGGGATTTTTCTAATGCCACAAATGCTTCAACCTGCTGGGGGGTTGGGGGTGAATGCGAAACCAATCTCCTTTTACTCAGGCTAATTATTTTGGACGAAGTCTTTCGAGATTTTTTTGGAATTGCCATCAAACACCACTCTGTTAATAATGATTTCATTTTATTTAAATCTTCCCGCTTCCCTGTTTTTCTTTTAATCTTTTATCAATCAATTCCCGAACCTGCGAAAGAGTGGCAAATTCCAGCGGATTGATTGTATCAATAATATATTTTAGTTCTCTAAGTTCTTCTTTTGTCACGCTTTTTGAACGCATATCTTCGAGTTGTGCCTCAAAAAGAGTAATTTGTTGTTTAAGACTTTGGACTTCAGCGCTGGAAACATGGCCTTCTTCAGCGGCTTGGGCAGGGTTAACAATTTTTTCTTCAAGACCCCTTATTTTCTTATTCAAAACAACAAGATTACGCCCCAAAATTTTTTCATTACGAACAAGGTACTTAATTTTTTGGGTGATTAAAAGAATGCTTGAACTTAATGAACGAATATCTTCCCTTATCCCGCCTTGGGAAGCAACCGGAAGAGAAACGCTTTTGGGAGCGCTTTGCTGCTCTTGGGGCGGTTGAGCCTGATTACTGGGCTGACTTGATCTATCCGGTCTTGGCATAAAAAAACCTGTTAACCAAAAAGTTGGCTATTATTAAATAGGTATTGATACTTAAAAAGTTATTGTATGGCATGGCAAAAAATCAAGAAAGCGCCAAAAAAAGAGGCTAAACTGCAAAAAGAGCAAGTGCTTCAAGAAACTCAAAAAGAAAAGATTACTCAAAGGGTGAATATTGCTCAAGAGAAGAATATTATTCAGAAGGAGACTATTGTTCAGAAGAAGAATATTACCAAAAAAGAGCCAGTACTTCAAGAAATTAAAAAATTCCAAAAAGAAAATATTTTTCAAAAAGAACAGGCTCTTTTGCTTGATGCTGCTTACTTTGAAGAAAATGAAGAATCAATTATCGCGCTTTATTGTGATAACGGTAAAGAGCATTACTGGGTTAAGGACACTAGTTTTTCGCCTTACTTATATATACGCTGCGCAAAAGGAGAAGAAGAAAAAAATATCAAGGAAATCAAGGGCTTTATTTTTGGGGAGAATGAAAGATTTAGTGTTAAAAGTGTTGAAGAGACGAGACTTGAATTTAAAGGAAAAGCGATTTTAAAAGCGGAGTTTTTTAAAGTAGCACAACTAATTCAGGCAAGAAAAACATTATCTGAAATGGGATTTGAAAAGAATGAATATGACATCCCTTATGCTAAACGGTATTTGCTGGACAAACGGCTTGAGCCTGGAAATTGGGTTGAGTATGAAGTAATTGAAATAAAGGAAGCTGAATTTGAAAAAGAAAAAAATAATGCAGTTCTTGAAAAAAACCGTACTTTAAATCAAAACCCCTTAAATAATCTTGAAGAAGAAAATGCTGCTGATGAGATTGGAATAATTGGCGAAGCAAAAATAAAGACTATTAAAAATATCAAGCCGATTGAAGGAGAATTCTTTGGGAAAGGACTTGCTTATGACCTTGAAACAAAAACCGGTAAAAAGTTTTCCATAGGGGCAGAACCAATACTAATGGTTTCAATCGTTGCAAATGATATTGGGGCTGGGGTAGGAAGAATGGTTTTTGGGGATGACGCGATTAAAATTGGCGCAAAAAAAACCGAAAAAAAAGAAAAGCCTAATTATGAACGAGTAATATCGTATGACACTGCGAAAGTTCCTAAACTTGAAATACTCTCATCTGAAGAAAAAGTTATTGAAAAGTTAATTGAAGAATTGAACAAAAAAGAAAACAGTTTCATAATAACATACAACGGGGATAATTTTGATTTTGCATATACACGCGAAAGAGCGAAGAAGCATAAACTGGATTTTAGGATAAATGGTGTAGCGCCAAGAACAATAAGAAAAGGAATAGAGAATGCTGTAAAACTGCACGGAGTACAGCATATTGATTCGTTTGGGATAGTAAAGTTTCTTGCAAGAACCGGAGCGATTAATGTAGTAAAAATGGATATTGAAAGCGTATCTGAAAAAGTATTCGGGGAATTTAAGGAAAAAGTTTATCCCAAAGAAATAAATGAAGCATGGGAAACAAAAGACAAGATAAAACTTGAAAGACTTGTGGATTACAATTTGAAAGACTCAAGAGTCGCTTTTAGAATAGCAAAAGAATTCCTTCCGCTATTTGTGGAAATATCAAAACTAACTTCCCAAACACTCTATGAAACTACAAGAAATACTACTTCCCAAATGGTTGAAGATTTACTCCTAAAAGAGGCACATGCTAGAGGGATAATTGCGCCAAACAAGCCCAAAGAAAATGAAGTACAGGAAAGAACAACAAACCCAATTAAAGGAGCATTTGTAAAAGAACCCATATCCGGACTCCATGAAAATATTGCGGTGCTTGATTTTGCTTCACTTTACCCAAGCATAATAATTACACACAATATTTCGCCGGAAACCTTGGGCTGTTCTCATGCTGAATGCAAGAAAAACACTTCTCCTGACGGAACCTGGTTCTGCACAAAAAACAAAGGACTCTTCCCTGAAATACTTGAAAAAATGCTAAAACAAAGACTTACACTAAAACGCGAATACAAACGCAGAAAAAAAGAAGAAGGGGTTGATGATAAAATATTATTTGCGAAACAATGGGCGCTCAAAATTATTCTTAACTCTGTTTATGGATATTTGG
>JAPLVQ010000130.1:0-2948 GCA_026397035.1 Candidatus Iainarchaeum sp. | reverse complement strand
TATTTGGGTTACCCACGCGCACGCTGGTACTCAAGGGAATGCGCAAGCGCAACAACCGCGTGGGAAAGAGATTACATCCACAAGACAATTGAAAAAGCAGAGAAAGAAGGATTCAAAGTTTTATATGGGGACAGTATTACTAAAGAGCGTTTTGTTACAATTCTTAATCAAGAGGGGCATATTGAAGTAAAAAATATTGAGAAATTATTTAATGAACTGAAAACTCATGCTAAAAAAGTTGGAGAGAAAGAAGTGAAAAAGACAAAAGGTTACTTTGCTTTATCAGTTAATACGGATAATAAAGAAGTTCAGTGGTCAAAAATAAAAGAAATAATTCGTCACAAGGCAAATAAACAAGTATTTAGAGTAAATCAAAAGTTTGGTGAAACAATTGTAACTGAAGATCATTCAATAATGGCGGAAGACAACTTTGTTTTAAGGGAAACAAAACCGCTAGAAATGGAAGGCAGGAAATTCTTTGCTGTACAGAAAATACCTCCTTCCAAAGAAATAACTGAAATTGACTTGTTTAGTGTTTTTGATGGATATTCCTATAAAAGAATTTACAAAAATCAGGATGAAAAAAGCAAATGGCATTGTGATGATGCTTTTGTATGGTTTGGTTTCAAAAGATTTGGGAATAGAATAAAAGTAAAACGTTTCATAAAAGTTGGCTCTGCGGAGTTTGATTCGCTTTGCAGATTACTTGGGGCTTATATTGCTGAAGGAAGTGCTTCAACATTTGAGACTTCGCTTGGTAAGTTTGGCGCCAGTATAGCTTCTTCAAATATTAATTGGTTAGCTGAACTTGAAAAAGATTATCACTTGTTATTTAGCGGAGTAAAAACCTGTATTATCAAATCAACAAAAAAGAAAAGAACTTTAACTTATGGTAAAGACAGGAAAACAACTGAATATTGGGACAACACACACAAATTTCAAATGATGAATGAGGTGACTGCTTTATTTTTTAAAGGGTTATGCGGGCAAAAAAGTACTGGGAAAAAACTTCCTGATTTCATATTTAATGTTCCAAAAAAGCATAAACTTCAACTTCTTGAAAAGATGGTTGAAGGGGACGGGAGCCATGCAGTAAACAAGAAACTTGGGTATACACAGGAATATATTGAAAAAAACTTTTCATATACCACAAAAGCAATAGGAGTTATTTCGGGGTTGTCATTATTGCTAAGACAGCTTGGAAGGAACTATTCTATAAATTATAGAGAAGAAAACCAAGCATATTCAATAAGGACGTCGGATAGGAGCAATTCAAGAATTAAAACAAAAATAACTTCTGAAAAATATAGCGGCTATGTTTATGATTTGAGTGTTGAAAAAAATGAGAACTTTGTGGATTCCTGCGGACAGGTATTATTGCACAACACAGATTCCACTTTCTTATTAATGCAGAAAAAGACAAAAACAGATGTTGAAGAATTTGTTGAAAGTGTGAATAAAGCTCTTCCCGAAGATATGGAACTTGAGGTTGATGGATTTTACAAAAGAGGAATATTTGTAACAAAAAAAGAAGGAGGAGCTGCTAAGAAAAAATACGCTCTGCTTGATGATAAGGAGAATTTGAAGATAGTTGGATTTGAATATGTAAGAAGAGATTGGTGCAACATTGCAAAAGAAACTCAGAAAAAAGTACTTGAAATGGTTCTAAGCGAAGGAAAACCAGAAAAAGCAATTACTTACGTAAAACAAGTGCTAAAAGATTTGAAAGAAGGAAAAGTTCCTAAAAAAGAACTTGAAATAATGACGCTCTTACAAAGAGAGCCGAAAGATTATGATGCAATAGGACCGCATGTTGCAGCTGCCCAAAAAGCGATTTCTAGAGGAAAAGAACTTGGAGTAGGAAGCATGCTGAGCTTTATTATTACAAAAGGCGGGAAAGGAGAAGGACGCGGGGGAAAATCAAAAGAAAGCATTTCAGACAAAGCGGAGCTAGAGGAATATGTGAGTGAAGGAGATTATGATGCTGATTATTATATTGAGAATCAAGTACTGCCAGCTGTATTGAAAATTATTCAAGAACTTGGTTATTCAAAAGAAGATTTAATCCACGGCGGAAAACAGACTGGGTTAAGTGCGTGGGGATAAAAAGAATTAAGCGTTTGTGGGTAAAAACACAGAACTTAGAATTGATTTAGTCAGTTTGAATTAAATTTGATTAATCATTCTCAGAACCAGCAGAACCTTTTTTTAATCTCTTTTCATACTTGTTGAGAACTTGTTGTAGGGCGTCTTCCAAATCAATATCAAATGTATTTGCGAGCGCGATTAAAGTATACAAAACATCTCCTAATTCAGACTTTATTTCTTCTCTATATTTAGCAGGCTTTCTGCCATAATCGCTCATCTTGAGAATTTCTTTAGCTACTTCCCAAGCTCTGACATAATATCTAAAACCCTGTGCTCTGCGGAAATATTAAGATTATTTTCTTTGCAAAACTTCTTAACTTTATTTTGAATTTCCTTCATAAGAGAAATCGTGAGTAAAAATCATAAAAAGGTATTGTTACAAGAATAAATTCTTTATTTAGCGGGGTTAAGATTAAATTATTCTGTTTTTATTTGAAAGATAACAGCTGAAACCCTTTTTGAATTGAGTTTTAATACTTAACTAATTCATTAATTATTATGGAAACATCCATTTTGAACAATTACAAGAAAGCCGGCGTGGTGTGGGCAGGCGCAATAAAACTCGCTCAAAAGAAAGCCAAGGACGGAAAGAGTTTATTTGAACTGGCAGAAGAAGTTGAAGGATTTATTATTAGCGAAGGGGCAAATCCGGCGTTTCCAATAAATTTGAGTTTGAATGAAGAAGCCGCGCATTATACCCCAAAATGGAAAGATACACTTTTATTGAAAAAAAGCGATTTATTAAAGATTGATATTGGAGTAAGCATTGATGGGTATATTTGTGACGGGGCAGTAAGCGT
>JAPLVQ010000165.1 GCA_026397035.1 Candidatus Iainarchaeum sp. | reverse complement strand
GCTCAACACAAACCGCGTGTTGAGCAAATAAATTCAACCAAATAGTTTTCCGAGAAAAAAATCAATCCAAAAGAACACTTAGAAAAAGAAAAAACAATCAAACAAAATTCAAGCCTTTATAATACTTGCGGAAGTTCTGTTTAGAAAGAAAAAAGTGATTTTTGTAATAAAAATGATCTAAATTTTAAAAAGAAGGGGTTTGAAATGTGTCCAAGAAAAAGAGTAGTTGATGAAAAGACAAATAAATGTTGAAAAATACCCTAATTTAAATGATTAATTTTTTTAATTTTAATTAAAATAATCACTTCTAACTATTTATTTTTAAAGAACCTGCTGAAAGCAAGGGTAATAAAAAAAGAAAGAAAGTAAGGGAGGCCTTACCTTCTAGAATATTTATATCTTAATTGTGATGCTGCAGTTGGTGCTTGTTCTTCTTTTTCCTGAGGTAAGTCAGCAAAAGGAACATCCCTGCTTGAAACGATAACAATATCCTTTACAGATTTAACATTTCTATAAGGAATACTTTTTTCGCTTAAAATCTTTTTAGCATCTGATTTAGTTTTAACTTTCAAAGGTTCAGTTGTTATAGTTTCTAGCTTGCCTTTTTCAAGGTTTATAATAATATCATAAACTTTGCCTTTATAGCCTGCTTCGAAATCATAAACATCCATACCAAAAAGCTTTGACAATCTAACGCTCATGCAAATTCCTCCCATTTAATTATACACCAAACACCAACGAAGTATTTAAACTTATTGGAAAAAAGCGAATTTTTCAAAACAGTTAGGAAAACAAACAATGAACAAAAAACACATAGTTATACATAATTAAAGATTTTTTGCTTGGGATTTGTTAAATATCTCACACAAAAAATTAATTAAAATATCCCGCACTACATAAACAAGAAAACCCTTTTTTTAAGAAAGAATAGGGAGTTTCCAAATAGTTGGATTAGTGGAAGTGAGGAGGGTCGTGTTGAAGTTCAAAAAGCTCGACTAAAGCTTATCAAGCGGACTAATAACCTTCTTCAGTTGTTCATTTGCAACATTAGTATATACTTGGGTGGTATTAAGGGAACTGTGCCCTAATAGGGACTGAATATATCTAATATTAGTCCCCGCCTCAAGCAAATGAGTGGCATAGCTGTGTCTCAAACAATGAGGCGTAACATGTTTATTTATTCCAGCCTTGGCCGCAGCTTTTCTAACAATTCTTTGCACAGTATCTGTAGTAATTCTCTTTCCATTCTTTTTAGAAAAAACAAACTCACTCTTAATCTTCTTCCTGTTTAAATATTTTTTTACTCCATGAATCCAATCTTTGGAAAGAATAATCATTCGATCTTTATTTCCCTTTCCCCCGCGAATAGTTGCCGTCTTTTCTTTAAAATTAAGTTCCTCAATTTTCATGCTTACTACTTCCGAAACACGGCACCCTGAACCGTACATAAACTGAAGCATCAAACGGTTTCTCCCAAAATGAGTATTTTCAAAAAGCAGGCGAATCTCATCCTTTGTCAAGACTTTAGGCAAAGTCTTTGATTTCTTTGGGATTTTAATATCCTCAAGCACTTTCAACTTTAAGTGCTTCCCAAACATATATTCCATTGAAGCATGAACTAGGGACAGAGTAGCATTAGAACAGCCAGCTTCTTTTTTGTTTGCCAAATAACCAACAATATCTTTTTTTTCAATAGAAGAAATTGATTTATTAATAGCATAAAGCGATTCAACACAATAAAGCAAATACATTTTCAAAGTTTTTGAAGAATAACCCTCGACAATTAATTCTTGTTTAAGCTCTTTTAACACTACTTCAAATTCAGGATTTTTAATACGTGCTTGTCTTTGTTCTTTTTCAGTAAAAACCGCTTTTTGTTCTGGCACAGCAGATCCTGCCTCCCCCACCAAAGCAGCCTCTTTAATTTCTCTAGAAGTATCTTGCATAACCCTATTAAAGAACTCTAAGTATAAATGAATTTCGCACGGCTAGAAAAAGGTTTATAATAGAGTTAGGTAATATTTTGTGTATGTTAAGAAAACCACAAAAACCCCCAGAAGGGGCAAAGATGAAAGAGACTGCTGATATGGTGGTGTGGCGCAAAGAATTTGAAAAAATGAAAACAGAAGATCATAAAAGCAAATTAAAAGAGCTCGGACTTGATGAAGAAGATTTAGAAGAATTTGAAGCCTTGGAAAAAGGTGAAAAAACACTTGAAGACGAATTAGGGGCAGGCGAAAAGGCAGTTGAAGAAGCACCGGCAGAGAAGAAGAAAGGGAAAAAATAATTTATTTTTTTCTTTATGAAACCAAACCCTTTTGGCAAAGTTCTAGCTATTAAATACAAAAGCAGACCTTGGGTAAATCCGCGCAAAAAAGTTCAAACCCGAAGTTATGCTGTTTGGGAAGCGGCGATTGAAGGTTATCCAATACCAAAAACAAAAAAACAACATTTACAATTTAACAGAAGGTATCGCGCAGGAGAAGAGCTTGAAAGTTTTCACTTTGGCGGCGCCTCAGCGAAGAAAAGGAGAAAAATTGTAAACAATGCCGCAAGATATTTTGAAGAACCGAGAAGATCCGGCTCTGAAAAAACACGTGCAGCACTAATGACAATAAGAAGCGCAACCGCGAAACAATTAAGAGAAAAAAGAAGAGAGCGCGAAGCGGACAAAGCACTAGAAAAAAGATACTGGGCAAGGTTCAAAAAGAAATAATTCTTTTTATTTCAAATAGCAAACTCTTTTTTATATACTTAACACAAATTATTAATATATGCATCCAAAAGAAAGAACTGTTGCGAGTGCGCTTGAAAAACAAGCTCTGAAAACCTTCCAAAAGTCGCACCCTCTTTATGAAGAGCACGAAAAAGCGCCTAAGAAAAATCACATTGCAACATATGTAACTTACAGAACGCACGTAGAACTCGCAAACGCGCGCAATTTATTAAACAAAGCAATTTACTTAACAAAAAAACGCAAGCCAAATAAAAACGAAAAGGAGTTAGTTGAATTATTAATAAAAAAAGTAAACTCTTATCCCCAAAGAGCCAACCCTGTTGAGGAAGTTACGTTTACTCCTGAAGAGATTTTGGCTGCGAAAAAAATAGGGAAACAAAACCTTTTAGAAACACAAAAAAATCTTCAAAAGCTTGATTTAATAATAAGCAAATTCATAAATGTAAAAGGTGTTTCTTTTTCAAGAAGCAATAATTTTCCAAACCACTTTCTTTGGCAAGGGTTACATCACGCAAACAGACTTTTGAAGGCTTTAATTTCAAAACTGAATTAGTTCATTTGTTTTTTTTCGCATTTGAGCCCGGAACTACTTTTATGATATTCAACATTAACAAAACCAATTTTCTCAAGTCTTTCTTTTACTCTTGGCCAAAACTCGCCACCCTTAGTTTTTCCAGGGTTAGGGCAGTAATGATACAAAATCCCTCTTTTACTTAATACTCTAAAAAGTTCTTTATAAAATTCGCTTGAATAAAGTTCTTTAGCAAAAGAAACAGTCGGGGGGTCATGAATAATCCTGTCAAAATAATTCTTTTTGATTGTTTTTATTCCCTCAAAAGCACTTTCATTTTTCAATTTGATTTTATTGTTAGAAAAAAGTTCTTGAGAAAAGGGATTATATTCTGCAATCCTCAAAACGTTTTTATCTCTTTCAAAAACAACCACTTCCTCAACTTTATCACTCTTAGCAGCACTGATTGCAGTGTACCCTAAACCACAACAAGTATCAAGCACGCGCCCAAAAAGAGGTGAGACTTCATTAATTTTTGATTCGGTGTCTTTCTTTGGTGAAATATGTTTGAAACGATGCATAGGAACAGAAGAAAGAGTTAAAGTGGGCCAATCAAGCGCCGGCTTGAGTTTATAAAAAAGATTAGTATCCTCACCAAAAAAATCAATTGATTTAAATTCTCCATCCTCAAGAACATAGCAAGTATTTTCTTTTAAATTTTTTAGCACCTGAATTGATACCTTTTCTTTTGCCAAAACAACAAACCCCTCCAAAATATCTACGTCTGTTTCAGTACATCCTAAATCCAAAGTCGTTAAAAGTTTAGGATGTCCAAGTTTTTGAGTGCTAATTATATTTTCTGCAGTCTCTTTTGTCAAAATGACTCTATTCATAGGTATAACCACTTAATTCAGCAAAGTATTTGCTAACTGATTAGACTATTTTTGCTTATTTTGCTCGATAGATAGCTTTAAACGTTTATTGTAGCTACAATGTAGCTACTATGAAAGTTGTTGTAAAGAAGCCAATTTCTATGCAAATGCACGGTTTTGAGGT
>JAPLVQ010000120.1 GCA_026397035.1 Candidatus Iainarchaeum sp. | reverse complement strand
CTTACATCTTCTTTATCAAATCCATCAAAAGCATCAGTAGTATAATCCATTACTGCTTCGTTTAAACTATTAAATAAGTCTTTGTAATCAATAATGTGACCATAGTCTTTGTCATCTCCGTCTAACCTATTAACTCTACAAATTGCTTGAAATAATCCGTGATCTTGCATGCTTTTGTCAATATAGAGATAAGTTGCTGGTGGGGCATCAAAACCTGTTAACAATTTATCCACAACTATTAGCAGTTTCATTTGGGCAGGTTCTTCAATAAATTTTTTCTTTACTTCTTTTTCAAAGGTTTCAACATCTTTTCCATCAAGCATTTTTTTATAGGTTTCATATTTTTGAAGATTCTCAGTTTCTTCTTCTTCACTTACCGTCTCGCCCTTAATTAATGCAATATTTCCAGTATACGAAGTAACTATTGCGCATTTCTTTAAGCCGCTTTTTTGAAATAATTCATAATATTTGCACGCTTCAGAAATACTTCCAGCAACTAAAAGTGCATTTCCTCTTCCACTTTGAAGCCTACCATACTTTTCCATATCAAGGAGTATGTCTTGTACTACTCTACTAAGCCTTGATTGTGAACTTAGCACTTTTTGCATTGTCCCCCATTTCTTTTTTAGTACAGCTTTTGCAAAATCTGTTAATCCCCTAGTTTTAAGTTCAAACCATTCATCAACTTTACTTTGAGAAGTTAATTTTTGATCTATATTCCTTGCTTCATATTGTAAATCTAAAACAACACCATCAGTTACCGCTTCATCATACTTGTAAGTATGAATATAGTTTCCAAACACTTCCCTACTTTGCTTTTTATCTTTTTTTAGAAGAGGAGTTCCAGTAAACCCCACAAATATCGCTTGAGGCAACAATTTTTTCATTGCGTTATTGAGTTTTCCTGATTGAGTTCTATGACACTCATCAACAAAAATGTATAAATCGCCTTTTGGTTTAAAATTAACTGGAAGATTCTTAGTTAATTCTTCAAAGTACTCTTCATCATTATTATCTGTTTTCCGCCCAAATTTATGAACTAAAGAGCATATCAAAGGAGGGTTTGCATCAGCTAATTTATTTAACAAGTCCTTACCGCTTTTTGTCCTATATATTTTTTCTTCCACCCCTTTAAAGAACTTTTCAATTTGGTCATCAAGCTCTTCTCTATCCGTAATAATCAAAACTCTCGAATTATCAATATTTTCTTTTATCCATTTTGCAAGCCAAATCATGATAAGACTTTTTCCACTTCCTTGAGTGTGCCAAATAATCCCTCCTTCTCGTCTTCTAAGGAATTTTTGAGATTCTTTTACTCCAAAATACTGATTATGCCTGCATGTTTTTTTAGTTCCCGCATCAAATACAATAAAGTCATGAATAATTTCTATTATTCTTTCTTTTGCGCACATTTGAGTAAGTTGTTTGTCTAATCTATTCCTAATATCTGATTCTTCTTTCCAAGTTAAATAATATATTTCTTTTGCACCTATTTGCCCGTATTTTAATCCTTCAGAATCATTTCCTGCAAAGATTAATTGAATTGTTGAAAAGAAGGATTGGATGAACTCTTTTCTTTGGTTATCTAAATTTTGCCTAATACCTTCAGCCACCGAAATCGTGCTTCTTTTAAGTTCTAATGTTGCTAAGGCTATTCCATTCACATAAAGTACTACATCAGGTCTTTTATCGTGCTGGCCTTTAACAGTAACTTCTTCAGCAATATAGAAATCATTATTTTTTGGTTCTTTCCAATCAATTAACCAAACAGTGTCTTTATTTTGCCCAATAGTTTCTTTTACTTGAATCCCATACCTGAGTAAAGTATAAACTTCCTTATTTGTATCATAAAGGCTATTGTTTTGGATAGAAGCAATTTTATTGAATTCAAATAATGCTTTATGGATTAAAATTTCTGAGTATTTTTGTCTTTTTAAGAATTTTATTAATAAGTCTTCTTCTATATTACGATTATTCTCTCTTTCTTCCCAGTTTCCTAAATAAGTGTAACCTAACTTTTCTTGAAAAAGCTTAACGATTCTATTTTGTGTTTTTCTTTCAATTTGCCCAACATCAGGATTTTCAATAGTGCTCATTTCAATCTAATCCTTCCAGTTAACAACTCTTGCATCATACCAGTCTTAATTTCTTTGTATTTATCTCTTTTTCGCTCAAGCTTTTCAATCTCTAAATCCATATCAGAAAGAATTTGAGCAACAGCGGATTGCTCAGGTAATGACGGATAAGGAATGTCTAAATTCTGAACAATTTCTTTATTCAAATTATTTTGTGTGCCTGTCTGACCCATCTGTAAAAATTTTTGTTCATTAAATGCTAAATAGTAATATAAAAATTCAATATCTGCTTTTTTAGCACTGATTCCCAAAATTGCTTGATTACAAGTCATATCAACTTTAGTAATCGCACATTTACCTATTGAAGCATACATTGCAAAAAGCAAAGTTCCTTTTTTGAATAACTTCGCAGAACTATTAAGCAATCCTTTTTCAGTGATAGTCTTATCTGTGTCAAATAGATATTTTTTGATCCGAGTCATATCAGCGATAACAACCCACGGGATTTTACCTCCATAAAACGAATTATTACTCGTTAAAGGGGTTCCTCCAGAGGACATTTCAGCGACTTTCCCTAATTTTTTTGTTTCCCATTCCCCTTTAAAGCCAGGCAATCTTTTTTTTCCTGTTAAGAGTTCTTGCATTGCTCCTTGCTTAATATTCTTCTTTTTTGTGATAAGCATTTCAAGAGATTCAATTAATCCTGCTGTGTCGGAAAGAACTTGCGCAATAGCTAATTGTTCTCTCTTTCTAGGCAAAGGAATTAGAACTGCTTTTATGTTACCCTTTGTAACCCCATACACTTTCATCCCAGTTGCAAGTCTATCAAGTTGGGATTTTACGAGTTTATTTGAATTTAT
>JAPLVQ010000101.1 GCA_026397035.1 Candidatus Iainarchaeum sp. | reverse complement strand
CTGTTGCTGCTTGTTCTCTTGAGTCAACAAAAATGAGTATTTGGTTAGGGTTTTTTTCTGCAAAGCTTGTAAGGAGTGTTTGTTCTGGTGAAGTCTTCGGCTTTGGT
The DNA here is from genome assembly GCA_026397035.1 of Candidatus Iainarchaeum sp. GTDB lineage: Archaea > Iainarchaeota > Iainarchaeia > Iainarchaeales > JAAZKV01 > JAAZKV01. The sequence continues at coordinate 4,924 of JAPLVQ010000101.1, read as the reverse complement.
TTTTCATATAAAGCGTACTCGTTTTTTTTCATTGAGTGGAGTGTTGTTTTCATCTTTTTTTCTTTTGAGCGTGCTGTCCAGTAGAATGCCTCGTCGCGCGTGTTTTTCGCCATAAGAATAATTGCTTTTCCTTTTACAAATCTTCCAGTTCTTCCCCTTCTTTGGATTGTTCTTATTTCACTAGGAACTGGCTCGAAGAATACTACTAAATCAACTGAAGGTATGTCAAGTCCTTCCTCAGCAACACTGCTTGAAACCAAAGTATTATACTTGTCGCTTTTTAGTTCATCAAGTACTTCTTGCTGTAGTTTTTGGCTCATTCCTTTTTCAGTGCCTTTAGTTGCTTGTCCAATGAATTTAGTTGCTTTAATTGGATTGTTTCCATTTTCAAGCATTCCATCGGTATTGTTTTGTAAAAATTCCACGACTTCTTTTATTGAGTCCCTATAATGATTGAATACAATTATTTTGCTTGCAGGTTGTTCTTTTAGTTGTTTTAGAATAATCTTTTTTAGTTCAGCGTATTTTGGGTGCTGGACTTTTTCCATAAAAAGCTTTCTTGTTAACATTTGTGCAGAATGAATATCTTCGTCATTGATTATTGCGCGAGCGGCTTTGCTTTTCCCAGTGCGTGCTTCTTCTTCGAGTTTTTCAAAGTAGCTCATAAGAGCTCCAATTCCTTGGGTTTCAATCAGCTCTTCTGCATGAGAGACTTTCAAAAGACAAGCGCATTTGCTTGCTGCAAAGAATAAACTCGGCTGGCTTTGGCCGTGAGAGATAATTCTTTTTCTAATATTAGCCTGCATTTCAAGGAGCTTGAATTTATTGTAATATCTTTTGTTTTCAGTGAGGGCGAACCCTAATCCTTTAAGGATTTTTAATTGCTTTTTCTGGAACTCTTCCAGGTATTCTTTTATTTTTAAAAACTCTGCTGGAAGATCCACTCTCACCCAATCGATTTCAATTTCGTTAACATAAGGTTTTACATCAGCGTCTGTCGTTTCTTTTATCTCAATATTATTTATTGCCAAGTTCCTGCACACATCTTGAATGTGTTCTTCTTCGCTCCCAGGGCTTGCCGTTAGCGCGAGTACTAGTGCAGAAGGGTTTTGTTTTTGTAATTGTAAATTAACAAAAACATAAGCATAATCCCCTATTGCCCTGTGCGCTTCATCAAAAATGCACAGCCCGAATTCTTTGAGGCTTATTGAGCCGTTGAGTAAATCATTTTCAATGGTTTGGGGGGTAGCATTAATGATTCTTTTTGTTTTGTATAATTCTTCCCTTTTTTTTTTCTTTGTGGTTCCCGTGATTGAAACGATTTCGTCTTCGCTAATGTTAAGGAATTTCTTAAAACTTTTTTCGTGCTGTACTACAAGAGGTTTAGTGGGGGCGAGGAAAAGGATTTTCTTTTCGGGTTGTTTATCAAGAGTATGTGCAGCAAGCATTACTGCAACAAGCGTTTTGCCTAGCGCGGTTGGCGCAACTACAAGCGTATTTCCTTTTTCTATAATCCTTGAAACGAGCACTTCTTGGTAGAGTCTTGCCTCTACAGTTTCGGGTTTGATTAGTTTGTGGGTAATAAAAGTCATTTCAATCACATTAAATATAACAATAAACCTAACTGGCACCTTAAACCTGTAAATACATAAATGAAACTAATTCTACTTGTCGCTTTTGGGTTTGTTCATTTTAATTTCTTTTACATGGCTTTTTTCCAAGTGCAAAAAGTTATTTTTTGATACAAGTTGTTTCCCCGTTTTTTCTTCAATTTCTTTTCTTGTGTTATGCGCAATTTTTCCTCCTTGAATTGAAGAGTCTTTGCATTCATCAAATCCTTGCGAGTTTTTCGCTGTAGTGATGTCGGTAGTTGCTTTTTCTCCAACCATGTTAAGTATTAGTTCCCAATCAGTCATGTGGTCGCGCAGGTTTTGATTTTTCTTATCAAGCGTTTTATACTCTTTGTATTCCTGGACGGTTTTTCCAAAAATCGCTTTGCTTATCTCATTGGTTAGTATAGCAAACTCTTTTTCTTGCCCTACATTTCGGTTTTTCCATTCATCAGTAAGCTCTTGACGTATTGCGATTCCTCGCATTCTTTTGTCAATCCAATCTTTTGGATATCCTTTCAGCTCATAATAGCTTTTTACCCTGTCCTGTGCTAATTCAGGGTTTTCTATTTCTTGCACTCTTTCATACCCTGTTTTGGCTAGCCATAGCTTGAACGGTTCGGCTTTTGGAGAAGGAATTGATTGAATGATTCTAAATGCGCCCTCAGTATTAACACAGTCCGTTTCATATTTTTTTCCATCGGATGATATTAATTTCAGTTGTCGACAAATTGTCGATAACTCGATTTTTGCTTCTTCTGATTCCCTTTTTTTCAATCTATACCAATAATCATTTGGATCAGGGCTATTCGTGAGGCTTTCAACAATATCAACAACCGAGAACCACCATTCTTCTTTGTGCCAGGTTTTTCGAATATTTTTTCCTTCAAAAACTACTAGTTTTTGATTAGCTCGGTCACTAGACCTCGCTCCTTCAAAAACCGCTAGTTTTTGATTAGCTCGGTCACTAGACCTCACTTCTTCAAAAACTGACAGTCCGTGTTCCAAATTAATCCCTATAATTACCCTGTTGCTTTTTGTTTTTAAATCCTCTCGAAGTGATTTGCCGGTTAAATAGTTTTGGAATTATTTGATTGTTCTGCTCAAGTTACTCATTCCTGCTTTAGTTCCATTTTGCAATTTTCTATTTTGCACAAGTGTTTTTGCAGGCAATCCTTTTCTTCTGAATCTTTGAGCTATCTCGCCAAGATTTTTAGAAAACATTCCTTTTCTTGGTGTGTGTAAATATACTTTTTTCTTTCCGTTTGCATTTAGTTTATCCAGACATCTTCTCATTAATCCCGGGCTTATAATTCCCCCAGTTTTTCTTATTATTTCTCGCTCAAGTACTTCAGCATTTAGAATTTGTCCGTTTCTTGCCTTTTTATGAGCTTCAAGTATAACAGGTAATATTTTTTTTCGTTCGGATTCTTTTGCTGGCAGGGCTCCGGAATGTTTTCTTTCGTTCCTGTATCCAAGAACGGTTGAGATTAGTGTGGCGGCATTTGAGACTTCTCCTGTTGTTACTTTTAATTTCTCAGCGATCGCCCCAGCAGGCACAATAATTGGTTTTCCATTTTTGTGTTGTTGTTGAATTAAATTGTATAATACTAACGTTCCGCTGATTCCTTTTTCATTTTCGCCTGAAAAGTAAGTTTTGTACCCGCTTGGAGATCTAAACTGGCTTATATTTTGAACAAAAATGGCGCGTTCTTCCGGAGTATATATTCGATTTTTTCGAAAATTAATTATCCTTGGGGGGCGGTATTTTGGATTAAGGTTGGTATTAGTTATTTTTGGAGTTAAGTGAATTGGAAGAGTTTGGATAGCAGTTTTAGGAGCCATTTTATTAGGCATATTATTAATCTCCGCGTATTGGGTTTATAAATACTTTCCTTTTTTTCTTAAAATGAAGGAAGTGTTTTTATGAGTGAATTGCCTTTGGCAGCGATTGATAGAATTATTAGAAAGTCTACTGGTATTAGGGTCAGCGAGAGTGCAGCTAAAGAATTATCAGTTTTTTTGGAAGAAGAAGGTATGCGAATAGCCCAGCAGGCGGCGGTATTTTCAAAGCATGCGGGAAGAAAAACGGTTACTGACGAGGATATACGTTTAGCATTAAAGAAACAATAATGCGTGTTGCAGTTAATACATACTATTAGTAAGGCGTACTGTTTTTTGCTCCTTGTGAGGTCTAATACTTATTTTTACTTTCTTCTTCTTGTTTTTCTTTATATTTTTTGCTTCTTTAAATACTTTTTGAGGGTTCTGTAATAATCTTGTCTTTCCTGTAGGTAGTTAAGTGTTTTAAACTTTGAAAGCCAGAATTATACTGGTGCATTAATGTCTAATCAAAACCAAACAAATGCTTCTAATTCAACACCCGTCAGCGTTGGACCTAGAGTTGTGGCGGTTGTTCAAAGAAATGCTTTTCTTGAGGATTATGAGTTTCCTGCCTTGATTGAGCGTACTGTAAAAAATCTTGGTTCAATTGGGGGAGGCGGAGGCGAAAGGAGGCTTTTTTTGGGTGTTCCCCCAAAAAAACTTGCTGAAATAATTTCAAATCTTAAAGCAAATGCAAATAGTGGGAGGGAAGTTTGTGAATCTGTTACTCTTGCCGAGAGCCCTTTGTATAAGGGGCGAAAAAGACTGCTTGTGCGTGGATTAGGTCTTGGGGTGAGGGGGGTTTTAGTAAAAGTCGGGAATTATGCAGTTGATGTATTGGATCCTTTTCAGGCAGTAGTTGCTGTTGCACTTACAAATAACTGGAAAATAATCCCGTTGGATAAAAACTATTTTGACAATTTGAAAGTTAAGGGCGGAGCGGATGCGATTAGGGAATCAAGGTTCATGAATAAAAATCTCACCGCGCGTCATAGGGCGAATAAGCTTGTGTTTGATAAAGCGGGTCCAAATGATGTGATTGTTGTGAATCCTGTGCATGTTAAGGATTTGGTTCTTGAGTGCGGGAGAAAAAAATTCGGGAAAAAGAAAGTTCCGTTGGGCGAAATAATTTGGGTTGTGAAAAAAGTTGATACAAACAGCTGGACTCGATTAAAAGGGGACGAATTGTTTCTTTTCTCACAGCGGCGCGCACTGGCTCGAGAAGTTGCGAGGGAAAAAAATCCTAAATTGCAAAGAGAATTCTTTTTTCCGACCGGCTCGCTTAAAAGAAAGCCAAAGACTAGAGTCTAATTGTAGCGTAGGGTGACTTATGTCCTAATTTGTATGTCGAACTTATGTCCGCTTTCTACCACCACTATTGTGGTGGTTGTGAGTGGTGAAAGCGGATATGGATGCACGAATCAGAGCGG
>JAPLVQ010000097.1 GCA_026397035.1 Candidatus Iainarchaeum sp. | reverse complement strand
TTTAATCCAGGAATTCCCTGTGGTCTTGCCACGGGGATGAGAAAGGTTATTCTGGGGGTTGGTTGTATAGTTTGGTATGGTTGAGCGTCTGAATCATTGTGTTTATTATGTGAAGTATCACATGGTTTTGTGTGTTAAGTACAGGAAAAAGATGTTTCTCACAGACGAGGTTGTAAAGTATTTGGTTGAGTTGTGTCATGGGTTAGAACAGAGGTATTTTTTGTTTTTTGATAGCATCGGCTGTGATAAGAATCACTGCCATGTGTTAGTGAGGGCGAAGCCCAGTTATGCGCCATCAGATGTGATGCGCATAATAAAGAGCGTAACAGCAATCAAGCTGTTTGAGCAGTTTCCATGGATAAAAAATGAGTTGTGGGGCGGAGAGTTCTGGAGCGATGGAGGATACATCGGAACGGTGGGTGAAGGAGTAAATGCAGACATTATCAGAAGGTATATCGAAAAACAAGGAAAGAAAATGGATAAGAATCAAATGAGGTTGATAGATTTTAAGTAGCCGTGATGCCCCGCGGTCTTGCCGCGGGGTAGTTCACTTGTTTTTTTTTGCTGTTAAGTAATTGGATTTTCTAAAATAAATAAGTATCTCTTTATTTTTTGCTAAACAGTCGTTGATTTTGAAGGAAGTCTTGGTTTTTTCATTTTTTTTGTATGAAAAAAGGTGTTTTCATGCGCACTTTTTAACGCATGCAGGTTTAGTCTGATACTCCTTTCCAATTTTTCCGCCTCTTCCCATGAAGATCCAAATAACCACTTAGTTCGGCTCTTTTGACTGCTCTTAATCTGGGTGTATTTCTGTGAGCTTGTTCCTCTTCAAGAATGCGTTCTTTCCATAATCCTAAGACTTCCTTATTGCGCTGCAAATTTCTGGCTTCTTGAATTTTTGTGCTTCTAAATTTTAACTGGGGGTCATAGTGCAGGTTACCCCGATTAGTTTTATCTCCTAAATAAAAACCGTCTTTTGTTAATTCTTTTCGTACATTCCTTTTTATTTTGGCTGTTGACCCGCCGCCAAGACCCAGTCGTTGAGCCACGAGTCTTGCCCTTGCTGTTTTATTTTGTTGTTTTAAAGCTCTTTTAGGACGCATTGCAATACCTATATAATTACTGTTTTAGTGTTTATTAAATTTCCTGCGCTTGGGAGGTTTGTTGTGATTGGTTTTGATTTCTCTTGCATTGTTTACCATGGATTCTTATATTTTCAGATAGTTTCTACTTTTGCTAATCAGTATTATGGAGTTATTGCGGTTTTAACAATAAATAATTATCTTTAGGGGACTTATGGGGTTAATGCTCCCAATTTACTTTAAAAAGTCTTTCTAAATAACTTTAATTATGACTAACGAGAGCACAACACCCCAAAGCATTGATTTTCTTTCAATTGAAAGAAAGTGGCAAGAAGCTTGGGAAGAGAATAAGGTTTTTGAATCAAAAGAGGATTCAAAGAAAAAGAAGTGTTATGTTCTTGAAATGTATCCTTATCCTAGTGCTAGTTTTCTTCACATGGGGCATGTAAGGAATTTTACAATTGGGGATATTTTTGCGCGTTTCAAAAGAATGAGCGGATTTAATGTGCTCTACCCGATGGGTTATGATTCTTTCGGCTTGCCAGCAGAAACCGCTGCAAAGAAACAGGGAATTCACCCGCACACTTACACAGAGGATTC
>JAPLVQ010000122.1 GCA_026397035.1 Candidatus Iainarchaeum sp. | reverse complement strand
GCATGAATTTAATGTGATAGCGTGTTTTGCTCCAATATATTCTGCAAAGTTATTTTCAAACTCCTTATTTTTTGGTCCACTCACAAGCCAACCTGATTTAAGCACTTCAGTTACCGCCTTTATTTCTTCTTCTCCAAGAAAAGGCTTGCTTAAAGGAACCATATTATTCACCAAATACTCAAATATCTTTAATTTTATTTTTATTCAAAAACCTTTTATTAAATAATAAATCTTTTTGAACTAATCTAATTATTATTAAACTATTTGCCTGTTTTCTTTTATTCCTTGAATGTATTTTTTTATCCCTACTTCTATTGATATCTGCGGATTGTAACCTAAAAGCTTTTTTGCTTTTTCAATGTTAAGAGCACCACGTTCAGGTCTTATTTCTGTTTGGGGCTTTGTTTGTATTTTTGTTTTTGGTACTTCTTTTGCAACAATTTCTGCAAATTCTCTTATTTGTCTTCCTTCTCCCCGTGTAATATTGAATATTTGATTTGCTCCATTTGGCGATTTTGCCGCAAGCACAAACCCTTTTGCAACGTCGCTTACATAGCTGAAATCCAACCGTCCTGCCCCGCCGTTATCTAAAAATATAGTTTCTCCTTTTAGTGCATTATTTACAAATATCTGCGAAACTCTGTCATAAGAATCTCCTGGTCCATATACTGCTGACGGTCTGATTATAGTCCATTCTATTCCAAAACGCCGACCATAAGCTTTTGTTAATATTTCTCCTGAAAGTTTTGAACCCCCATAAACATCTATCGGCTCGACAGGGTGTTTCTCATCAGCAGGAGCATATTCAAAATTTCCATAGACAAAACTTGATGAGGTAAAAACAATTCTTTTTATTCCTCCTACACTTTTTATCGCTTCAAGCAGGTTAACATGTCCAAGAAGATTTATATCAATTGCATCTTCGCAAAATTTATTTGATTTTCTTGCATCAGGTATCGCTGCAAGATTAATTATAATATCCGGTTTTTCATTTTTTAGAACATCGATTATTTGCATCCGGTAACGCAAGTCCCCTCTAACAAATTTAATTCCTTCAAGGTCTTTAAACCTTATTTTTAAGAGACTGTGATAATCATTTGTGAAGTGATCCATATAATTTACAAATGAATCAAATACTATGACTTCATCTTTTGGATAGTTAGTTTTCAATTCCCTGCAAATATACGAACCTATGAATCCAGCTCCTCCAACTATTAAAAATTTTGACACATTTATCATCCCTTTATTGATTGAGTCATTTAACACTATTTAAAAGTATTGGCTCAAGATTAATCCTCGTTTAAGTGAATTGTTTTTTTAGATTAATTTATTATTTTTTTAGGTTATTTTTTCAAGCTGTTTTTTGCAAATTGAATAAAGAATTTTGTAAGGAAAATTACATCTGCTGTCCTTGGGATTATATCAAGTCTGATTCCTTCTTTTTTGAGTTTAATGAGCATGAAAAAGTATCTTATTTGGATAGTAATTGCGTCTGCTATTAATAGACCAAGAATCCCGAAAAAGTAAGTTGCAGGCAATGCGATAAAAATCACCATTATAAGCATTAACAAGTTAGTTTGGACATTTCTTTTTGTTTTATTTATTGCGTCAAAAAGCAGTAACATTGGTGATTGTGACTGAAGCACATAGGCTAAAATAAAGAGACTCACATAAGGGATGACATCAATAAATGAAGGAAAAAGGAATTTTATGAATAACTCTGAAATTAGATAAAGAATCACTCCTAAAATAATTGAAATTATAAAGGACGATTTAATTGCGCGGCTTGTCTGTGAAGCTATTATTTCAAAGTTCTTGTAGTTACTGCTGTTTTTTGAGAACATTATTTCCGCGATAGATACAGAAGGAGAGTAAATTACAAGATTAGCAATTTTGTCCCCCAAATATTTGATTCCTAAAAAATGTGCATTAAGAAAAAGTCCTATGCTAATGTTACTGATTTGAATGTGTCCTTCTCTGATAAAATTGGCTATTATATTCCATCCGCTGTACTTTTTCACTTCTTTAAAGTTTATTTGTTTTCCAGAAAAAGGTAGCTTTTTGTAATGATAAATGTAGAAAAGGATTGAAATTGCAAGTGCAATAAATCTTGCAATAAATGCGCCTGTTAAACCCCATCCGAGACCGATTATGAAAATTGCAGAAAAAGCAAGTGTTAGAATGTTTTCAATAAGTGCTGATTGCAATACTTTTCCAAATTTATCAAATCCTTTGAATAGAGTGATAAAAATAGTGTTAAGCGGAATGAACAAGACGAATACGCTTGCAATTGGTAAAAGATCAATATGGCTTACATTCACAAATTTCATTAGGGTGGGAGCTGCTAAATTTATTATAGATATGATTATTAACATCAGCGAGATTTCAATAAAAAGAATTTTTTTAAATAAGTTCTTGCCTTTTTCTCTTGCTGTGAAAACCCACAAAAGGTTATTTAAAAAAGTTCCTCCAAATAATGTGAAAAATCCAACTAGGACTGAAGGAAGGTAATTGTATATTCCATAATTTTCCGGTCCTAAAAAGTTTGATATTATTAAAGTGTATAAAAAACCCACTCCTGCTGAAACTATTTTGCTTGAGTAGTTAAAAAAAGTATTTTTTGCTAGAATTTTTGAGTCGCCCATATTTGATTGCTCTTTTGTCTTTGAATTTTTGTTTATATTTTGTTTATTTAACCATTTGTTGTCTCTTGCTAAGTCTATTTAATTAGATTAATTTAGTCCTTATTAAAGAATACTTTTTGGTTCAATTATAGTCCTTAAGGATTGTATCATTACTTTTTTAAACAGACTAATCCTGTTCTGTATACTAAGTGAATATTGTTATGTACAACCATATTAGATGCAGTCACATTATTGGGTTGTCAACTGTTTTTCTCAGTATGCTAATGATTTTTGGTTTATTTCTTGGTTATCTTAAGATGCTTTCTTTTCAGTCAGCATTATTTGCTTTGTTAGTGTCGGTTGGGGTTTCCGTAATTATCAACAAATTTTTTGGCGGTTCAAAATTAAAAATCAAATCTCCTAAGACTACTTATTCATTAGCAGCCATATTTGTTTTATTAATTTTTGCAGGGTTATTACTGTTCATAATGTTTCCTGAAATGGTTTTTCCAGTTTCCTGCTCAGATTTACTCAATCATGCGCGCACAACAAGAACAATCGCAAAAGATACTATTTTTTCAGCAATTCCATCAAATATTCCACCGACAGGAATTCCATTGACTTATATTCATTCTTATCCGCTTGGTCTTTATGGAATAAGCGCTATTTTTTATGAATTCTTTGGAAATGCTTATGTTATTCTTTCTCTTTTTACTTTATTTTTGTTGCTCTTGATAGGGATCGTAGTATATACGATTTCATTTCAAGTTACAAGGAATGAAAAAATAGCGTTTTTGTCATTATTTTTAAGTCTTTTTTCCATAACTACTTTGTGGATTTTTGAATCCGGTTTTATCCCTCAAATTCTGGGCTCATTTTTTCTTTTAGTTTGTGTATACTGTTTTATTGAAAAGAATAAAACACTTTTTTTGTTTGCTTGTATTGGATTATTTGCATATCCTCCGCTACTAACGGTTCTTATTTTGTTTTTGTTGTTTGAATCAATCCCTAAGAAACTTTCTTGGAATCTCTTAAAGAGCAGATTTTGTGGTAATTCTCATTATTTTGCAATGATTCTTTTTTCTGCAATAATCATTTTTCCAGAATCAATTGGGTTGTTTATTCAGTACATTGGCTCAGCCAAGTATTTAACTGGTGCGCTTCTTGTTCGTG
>JAPLVQ010000066.1 GCA_026397035.1 Candidatus Iainarchaeum sp. | reverse complement strand
GCTTGGATTTGTGTTCCAGTATTAGTTTGATGAATTTTCCTGTTTGACTCAAAGCAATAAGTAGTTCTTTGTTTTTCGTTTGAGTGTTGATTAGGTTTTGTTGTTCAAGCTTTTTTAGATAATAAAATAACCATGATTTTAAGGACTTTATTTTATCTGGTGTAATTTTGATGTCCTTGTGTTTCGCATAGCTCTTTGTTAAGGTAGTAAAGGATTGGGGCTCTTCGTTTAATAATAGCAGTATTTCAGCTTGTTTCTTTTTAGGCAAAGCTAGTTGACTCAAATTTATTGTTGGTAAGTCAACTAAACCCCTCACGCCAGTTGTAATTATTTCGCCAGGATGTGTATATTGTGCAGGTATTATGTAAAATAGTTTGATTGGGTAGTATTGTGCTGCAAGCATCATGGAAGTCTTTAGTAGCGTTGTGCCGGCGGAGATGTTTACATTTACTTCATCATATTCTTTAACGACTTTCTCAATTAGTGCAATTGTTTTGTTTAAACAGTCATCTAGATTGTGGTAGTTGAAGAACACTATTTCTGAATCTACTATTGGTTTGATAGATGTCCCGATTTTTTCTGCTAAATCTGTTGAGGCTCTTCCCCAACTCTTATCAGGAGTCTTGACTGGGTCGGATGAGATAAAGATTACCTTATTCGCTGGTTTTTGCTTTAAGCCATATACGATTCTGTCGTATTCCCAGCCCATAAGCACAATTTGAAGGGTTTTCATAGAAATGGCATATATCGATAAAATTTTAAATGATTGTAATTTTCTTTGATAAATTAAAGAAATTCTTTAATCTTCTTTTGTTTAGAAGCATAGTTTGGTGAATGGGTATTCTTTTGTTATTTGTTTTTTTAGTTGGAAGGTGTTTGCGTGTTTGAGGTGTCCTGCGTAGGAGCTGAATGATGAGCGGAAGGTTTTTTCTTCAATAGAGTTTTTTTCGTAAAAGAATTTGTTGCTTTCTAAAAGTTTTTTGTTTGCGTTTGAAAGTTTTTCTCGGAAGTTGCGTAGAACTCTTTTTCTGACGTAAATGCTCCAAGGTTTTGTAATGTAGCCTAGGAAGTCGATTCCGTTAGTTATGGGCAAAAGTTTTACTTCATTTTTTAGATTTAGTAATAAGTTTGTTTCCGAGAATTCTTTTATTTTCCAAAAATAGTTTAATAGTTCTTCTTTTGATTCTGCAAGTAAAATAAAGTCATCAACATATCTAACATAGTGCTTGCACTTTAACTCTCTTTTCACAAATTGGTCTAGCTCGTTTAAATAAACGTTTGCGAAAAACTGGCTAGTGTGATTACCAATAGGAAGCCCTTTACCTTTTTCCACGTTGATTAATGATTTGTGTTCTGGTACTAGCCCACTAATCCATTTTGGAGACTTTTGAATGTAATTGCTTGCAGGGTCATGAAAAACCGTGGTTTTTGTAATCCATAAGAGTTCTTGCTTGAATTTATCACCCCACAAGTTACTTTGCAGCACTCTTTGTTCTATTGCACTGTAAAGAACTTTTTTGTCAATACTCATAAAGAAATTGCTTATATCAAGTTGTAAAAAGTAAGGTCTTTTTCTTTCGACGTGGTCGCTGATTAATTTTCTCATTTGCCGTTGAAGATTTTTCACCGCTTTATGCGTCCCCTTGTTCTTTCTACAAGCATAACTTTCTTCAATAAATTGAGGCTCAAATATCTTTTCTAACTCGTTTACGATTAAATGGTGAACTATCCTGTCCCTAAAATCTGCGGCAAATATTTCTCTCGGCTTTGGCTGTAGAACCGTAAAACAAACAGAACGACTCGGCTCATAAGTCTTGTTGTTTAACGAATAGCACAACTCTCGCAAGTTTTGTTCCAAGTTTTCTTCAAACTTTAAAGCGTTAATTGTATTACGCTTTCTTCTCCTGCAATTAGCATAGCTATCATAGACTTTTTGGAATGTGAATAGAGCCGAGTTTTCTTCTTTTTCTGAACGAACGCAACGGACTGAGTTTTCATTAGTCTTATTATCGTTATTGACATTGCCGTTATTCGGATTATACATGTATGCGTTTGACGCGTCCCAAGGAAGGGACGTTGTGTGCGAACTATTCATAGCTAACACCCGAGAGTATTAGCAGTTTTTTTCACCACATGGGTTGTTCGCATCAAAAAGAAACTTGCTTTTTCACTCCTTTGCCGAGGCAAAGAATTCTGAGCCGTTCTGTCTATGCAAAGTTTTCGCTTTGCCTCACTAACTTTGTTAATGAGCATAATAGTTTGGAACATTTTGAATCACTTTTAAGGAAATACTTATTTTTGGCTGTTGAGCCATGCTTGGGATTGTTTAGCTAAATCAACGACTAGGTTAGAAGAGTATTCGTAGGAAGAGAACTTTTTGAAAACGCCAACTTCTTTGCATAAACGAACAACAAGTTTTAACTCTTCTACCAAAGCAACTAATTCCTGTAAAGATTCTTTTTTATCTGGTAAAGAGTTTGTTCTCATAATTTGACAAGCAATCTGACGGCTTTTGTTTCTTAAATCTGTTCCGAGAACATATTTATCATAACGAGAAAACCCTTTAACTAGTTTTTCAAAATAAATGCATAAATCAAGAGCCTTTTTGTAAATGGGTAAATAGTCATAGCGAGCCAAACAAAAACACACTCCTAAAAAAAATTTGCGGTGCCCTATTCGGGCACTTACTTTTTTTCTTAATTAAACTATTAACGACGAAACCAAGCAAAGCATCAGCTTTGCGGGTTTCACAAAACCCACTGGTTTTGTTTAATCATCAAATTATCAGTTTTCTGAACGAACGCAACGGACTGAGTCCCCACTAGACTTATTATCGGCATAGACACTGCCGTAAAGCGGAAGATACACGTACGCGCGTGACGCGAGCCAAGGAAGGGACGTACTTGTCCAAGTCCAGCTTCCATAACAATCCGTAAACTGTTTCACACAAGCATAACTACCACCATTATAATGAGCCCCAAAATCAAATTGTGAAAAAGCTTCCGAAACAGTAGGTAAACGCCAATTACTAAAACCACCCGTGGTTAAAGTGTTACAATAATCCATCGCGTCATTCCAAATCTTCCCATCAACATGAGAATTCTGCCACATCAACTTATACCAATTATCATGAACAACACTATTACCATCACCCAGAGTCGCACTAGAAAAACGATTCGTATCAAACATACTCCGGCTAGAATCAACTGCCGCATCCTGATTAGCTTTGATACCCCCTGTAGAACAAGAAACAAAACCATTATTCGTAGCATTAGAACACAAATTAGCCCCAGAATGCATTCCTAAATAACCAGTTATTCCAAACAAACTCACTTTACTTGAAATATTCTGAGGCAACAAATTAGGCTCAAGACTACCAGCCTGAGAAATACAAGTATTAGCCAAATTTGCCTGAACAATCGTAAAAGGAGTACAATCAAACATCACCTTATCATTCAACCGCTGAGTCTTAGTCAAACCATTCTCAGTAACATAAGTAATCACAACATCATCCGAAACAATCTTTCCTTGTTCGCAAACCGTATTCGTACCAACCTTAAACAACTTAGAATTTCCTTGTGCTAAATCCTCGCCAAAAGCAACACTAGTATCCCCAATTTTAACATTACTAATAGTAACGACACCACCACTATTATTCAACAATTTTACTACAAAATTCCCATCATTAGGATTAACCATGGACTCAGTAACACCAATAACCTGACTCAAACTACCAAGCTTATTACCAAAACTAGAAACCGCACCAACAGTACTCGTTTGATTAATCAACAAACTAACTACAACAAGTGAAATCACGATTACTACTGCAATGATAAGCAAGTACTCAATAGTCCCCTGACCACGAGAATTAATTTTATTCATAATTAGAACAACGACAAAACTACTATATAAAACTCACTTTAACCCCTTTTTCTCAAAAGAAAAAACGGTTTTTAAGAAGAATTGATAGGTTATATCACTCAAAACAACGTCTTTTTATTCAATATTTCTTTGCACTTTTTAATTTTAGTTTTGTTTGTGCTAAGTCAGGCTTGGATTTGTGTTCCAGTATTAGTTTTATGAATTTTCCAGTTTGACTCAAAGCAATGAGTAGTTCTTTGTTTTTTGTTTGAGTTGTCAACAAGTTTTGTTGTTCTAGTTTTTTTAAGTAATAAAATAACCATGATTTTAGAGACTTTATTTTGTCTGGCGTAATTTTGATGTCCTTGTGTTTCGCATAACTCTTTGTTAAGGTAGTAAAAGATTGAGGCTCTTCACTTAAGAGTAGCAATATTTCTGCTTGTTTCTTTTTAGGCAAAGCCAATTGACTCAAATTTATTGTCGGTAAGTCAACTAACCCTCGCGCGCCGGTGGTAATTATCTCTCCTGGGTGCGTGTATTGGGCAGGAATTATGTAAAATAATTTGATTGGATAGTATTGTGCGGCAAGCATCATAGAAGCTTTTAGTAAAGTAGTTCCTGCGGAAATGTTAATGTTAATTTCATCATACTCCTTAACGACCTTTTCAAGTAAATTAATTGTTTTGTTTAAACAATCATCTAAATTGTGATAGTTAAAAAACAGTATTTCTGAATCTACAATCGGTTTGATTGAGTTTCCGATTTTTTCTGCTAAATCAGTGGACGCTCTACCCCAACTCTTATCAGGCGTCTTAATTGGGTCAGAGGAGATAAAAATTACCTTATTTGCTGGTTTTTGCTTTAAACCGGACACAATTCGGTCATATTCCCATCCCATTAACACAATTTGAAGGGTTTTCATGCTAAAACAGTGTATCGAAAAAAATTTAAATCATTGCAATATTCTTTGATAAATTAAAGAAATTCTTTAATCAAGCTTTTATATCACCTGCTTACAATATCCTTATGCGCGCTATAACTAATTCAAAAATCAACTATTTGGTTGATTTGTTTTCTACTAAACCCATATTAATCACTAAACAAGGAATACTTCATATGTTCCACTTTCAGGGGGTCGGTCAGGTCGTATGGATCCTGATGTTGATGTAGTCCTAGACTATTACAAGCATCTCTTTCCTGACTTCTCCTTGCCCCATTTCGCAATTTACAAGTTGTTGTGGCGAGTAGAACCAATAACCGTAGAACTAATAATTGAGCAAACAGGACTAAGCAAAACAACCACCTACTCAATTCTACGAGATTTAGCCCTTTCTGGACTGGTGAATAAAACTAATTTTAGCCCTGTATCTTACTATGCTGTTGATCCAGTAAAAACCTATAACTCAAACTTGAAGAAAATTCTAGCTAAACTAGAAAAAGGTGCTGAGCGGGTAGAACAACTTCTAGAAAACTCAACCAGCCTAAGCGGAGAACTATACCTAGTAAAACGAGATGGAGGACAACAAAAACTAATAATGAAACAGAATAGGTCACTTTTGGATGATGCACAGCAATTATTAGAAATAAAGAAAGTGGTTGAAGAACAATTGAAGGCAGTTGATAAACAGAGGCTCAAGCAATACGCTTTATACAAGTGATTTTCTATTAAGGTG
>JAPLVQ010000091.1 GCA_026397035.1 Candidatus Iainarchaeum sp. | reverse complement strand
GCAAAAAGATGCTGATGGTATGTTTTATCCTCTCGAGCCGTTAGCAGAAGGAGGGACTTGCACAAAAACAGCTTGTTTCCCTAAGATTATTGATACTTCAAATCCTTCCTCGCCAGCTTTGAAAAAAGCTCCTGTTAATCTTGGCTTCCAGTTTAATGATGAAATTAGTTTCCTTGGCCAAAAGTTTCCGGGGTTTGTTGGCTTTAAAACAGCGGATATTAAATTGCCTAAAGGATTTGAAGCATACGAGTCAGAGAACTGGAACACTATTGTTATTAACGCGAATACGCTTGATATGTATATAGTAAATACTGCTGAAAAGAAAGCGGCAAATTTAAATACTTTAAAACAGATTGATTTAACAAAAGGAAGCGGGCAATAAATAAGTAATGGATTTTTGGTAATTAGATGGCTGTAATGGTGTATAAATAAATTGGTGAATGAGTTAAGTAAGTATTTGTTATCAAGTATGTTTTTATTTATGGTTGAAGTTTTAAATTATAGTGTTTTGATGGTGTGGTTGAATGGTTGAATCAAATAAGTTCCTGCTAGTAATACTCGTTCTTGTCTTTGTTTTGGGTGTGGTTTTTGCGGCATCAAATTTTACTCCTCCTGCTGTTCCTTCTTTTGGAGGTACTACCACTACCATTACTACTGTTGCAGTTAGTTCTGATCAGTCAGTCGCTTATTATTTTAGAGTATTAAATATTAAATTGCTTGGTTTGGGGATTGCTGTGGTTGCTTCTTCGGGTCCTGAATTATTAATTGAAGCGCAGGTTGATGCTGTTAGTAAAAAAGTTACAATTACTGTAAAGGATAAATCTTCTAATGCTGTTTTAGACGGAGTGAATCTTGCGGTTGTGAAAAAATGTTCTTCTACAGGGGTTCCTTTGATTGGAAAAACCGGTAGTGATGGCAAATTTATTACTCCTAGCGCGCTTAGTGACGGGATGTATGATATTTATGCTAACAAGTTGGGTTATTC
This sequence comes from Candidatus Iainarchaeum sp., assembly GCA_026397035.1. GTDB lineage: Archaea > Iainarchaeota > Iainarchaeia > Iainarchaeales > JAAZKV01 > JAAZKV01. The sequence continues at coordinate 863 of JAPLVQ010000091.1, read as the reverse complement.
TGATGGCTGGATTTATATGACAGTTGGGGCTTCGTCTACTGCAATAGTTTCAGCAGTTACTTGTCCCGGGCCAATTCAAACGACTCCTGGAGTAGTTGATCATTCGACGGATTTTGTTGTTAATGGTTTGAAAAATGTTTTGATTGAATCTGTAAATGGAATTTCGGTGAACGACAATCAAACTATGTGTATTTATTTTGTTGATGATATTAAGCAGTTAGTTGCTGAGACGACTCGAACTGGCGGGGGGTATATGAGTGCTGGCAGTACTTCTATAAATTATTATTTTCTTCCGTATAATGGGGGTAAGCAGCTCCTTAAAGGGGTTGCTGGAAGCGAAAATACGTTTTTTTATATATCAAAAGGGCAGTCTTGTCTTTCTGGTTTGAGTAATATTGATGGTAAAACTCCTATTGAAGCTTATTGTAAAGTTTATGCAAGTAATACTCTTTGGAATAAGGATAGTTTTTTCTCAATTGAATGCCCTGGTGCTGGTCTTGGGAAAAAGACTTTGAAATCATATTATACTTATCTTGACGGTACTGAAGTTGGTAAATTGCCAAGTAGGATTAGTATTGATGCGAAAACAGATATTTGTTATCCTTCTGTGAGTGATTGCAAGTTTGCGGTTAATTTCATGGCGGATGATTATATGGATAATGAACTTTACATTTATGGGTTTAAATTGAATAAGTAACTTTTTTCTTTTTTTAGTGTTTTTTCCCATTGTCCTTCAGCCAGCTCGTTCGAAAGTTAACTTCTTCTAGTTACGTAGGACTCTGGGACAAAACCCTTTATTAAGTCGGGTGTAGAATTGTTGCAATATAGTTGTGTAGGGTCATTCTGGTTTACATCGCAGTGAT
>JAPLVQ010000007.1 GCA_026397035.1 Candidatus Iainarchaeum sp. | reverse complement strand
GGGACACTCTGAAATAACTTCAAGATTACAAAGTTACGTAAACAAACGAAACCTTCCAAACATGATGTTTTCGGGACCCGCAGGAACAGGAAAAACAAGTTCAAGCATTGCTCTTGCAAAAGAGTTATTCGGGAAAAACTTTGAACAAAACTTTTTAGAATTAAATGCTTCGGATGACCGTGGAATTGACGTAGTAAGAAATACAATTAAAGACTTCGCACGAACACTCGCATTTGATTCGGGATTCAAAATAATTTTTCTTGACGAATGCGACGCGCTCACCCCTGACGCACAGCAAGCACTAAGAAGAACAATGGAAAAATATACAAAAACCTGCAGGTTTATTCTTTCCTGCAACTACTCTTCAAAAATATTAGAACCAATCCAGAGCAGATGTGTAATATACCGTTTCAAACCGCTAAACGCAAAAGATGTTGAAGAACAAATTAAAAAAATCGCCGAGAAAGAAAAAGTTCAAGTAGATGAAAAAGCAATTTTTGCGCTAAATTATGTAAGCCAGGGAGACATGAGAAAAACAATAAACATTTTACAAGCCGCTTCCACGCTTGACAAAAAAATCACTGAAAGTATTGTATATTCAGTATCAAGCAAAGCCCGGCCGGAACAAGTACAAGAAATGATACTACTCGCGCTCAAAGGGAAATTCCTTGAAGCAAGAAAAAAACTTGAAGAATTAATGTACGAGCAGGGAATGAGCGGAGAAGACGTAATAATGCAGTTATTCCGCGAAACAATGGCGCTTGATGAGAAAGAACTTTCTGACAAAGACAAAATAGCGCTTATTGATACAATCGGAGAATATGATTTTAGAATAGTTGAAGGCGCAAACGAAAGAATACAACTAGAAGCGCTGCTAGCGCAGTTCATGAAATACAAAAAGTGAAAGTCACGGCAAAAATACATTTGAAGCTATTCAAAATACCTTATTATACTGTTGCCTTCAATAGCTTTCCAACAAGTACTTAATGATTTAGAACAAGCGCTTAATGGTTTACAACAAGTACTTATTAAATTAAAGTAACTCTTTGGTGATTCGCAATGCACAAAAAAGAAGTTATTGTTGTTGCGAGCGGTTATTTTGATCCGATTCATGCAGGACATGTGGAATATTTGGAAAAAGCAAAAGACCTTGGGACAAAACTTATTGTAATTATTAACAACCGCGAACAAGCAATCTTAAAAAAAGGATACGAATTCATGCCCTTAGCGGAAAGAATGAAAATTGTTAAAGCGCTCAAGTGCGTTGATGAAGTTATTGCAAGCATTGATACAAACGCAGCGGTATGCAAATCACTTGAATTAATAAAACCAAATATATTTGCTAAAGGCGGAGACAGATTCAGCACTGAAATTCCCGAATCAGGAACATGCAAAACACACGGAATCAAAATCATTGACGGACTCGGGGAAAAAATACAATCCTCATCAGAACTTGTAAAAAAACAAAACAAAACGAGCTTTGATATAAAGTAAGTGTAGCGTAGGGTGACTTATGTCCTAATTTGTATGTCGAACTTATGTCCGCTTTCTACCACCACTATTGTGGTGGT
>JAPLVQ010000009.1 GCA_026397035.1 Candidatus Iainarchaeum sp. | reverse complement strand
TTGCGGCTTTCATTATTTTATTTCTTTTCAGGCGGGACTCGTACAAATTAGAGCTTGAAACTTCGGTTCATTCCGCACAGGAAAGGCTTTTGATTGCTGAGCGTAAGTTCATGCAGGGTAAACTCAAGCGCTCGGTTTTTGAGTCTTTGCGCTCGATGATTGAAGAAGAGATGCTTCTTGCTGAAATGAGTCTTTTTCGTTTAAAAAAAGCGAGTAATATTTCTGTTTCCACTAAGGCAAAAAGGCTTGTTGAAGTTTCAGGTAGTCTTTCCCGCCGTAAGGAGACTAAAGTTCGCTCAATTCTTAAGGAAACAGAGCTTTTGCGTTCCCAAATGGGTTTACTTGAAGCAAGGTTTCTAAAACGCAGTATTTCCGAATATGTTTTTGAAAAGTTAATTACTAACAAAGAATCAGAATTAATCAAAAAAGAAAGAGAGCTTTCAAATTTAATTTCAAATTAACTTTTTTTTCTAAACGGTTATTTTAGATTATTGTTTTGGGTTTTCGGGATTATTTGCCACTGGAATTGGATTATTGTTTCAGATTATTATTGTTTCAAGTTCTTTAGGTATTATAGTTTCTTTGAATACTTCCTGTGCTTCTTTTAGTATTTCTTTTTCCTCGGTGTTTCTTGCGCTGAAGTGAAATAGTGCGAGTTTCTTCGCTTTAGCCTTTTTTGCGACTAGTGCGGCTTCTTTTGCTGTTGTGTGCATTGCTTCAATGGCTTTTTCTTTTTGCGTTTCTAAAAACGTCGCTTCGTGGATTAATAGTTCAGCGTTTTTCGCTTGTGTTTCAGTTTCTTTTACTGGTCTAGTATCTGATACAAAAACAATTTTTCTTCCTTCTCTTTTTTTTGAGTAATCCATCACATCTTTTTGCGTGAAAATTTTTCCCCCGACTTTAACTTTTTCTCCATTAACAAGTTTAGCATAAAGCGGTCCTGGAGGTATTCCTAATATTTCGGCTTTTTTGCGGTCAAACTCCCCTTTTTTTCCTGCTTCCTTAAACACAAATCCATAACATGGTATTTCATGATTTAACGGGTAAGCGCTTACTTCAAAGAATTCATTTTCCATAAGCATTCCTTTTTTGATTTCCTTGTATTCAATTTCAAAGCATGGGTAAATAACTTCTTTCATTATTTTTTTTATTTTCTCACTCCCTCCTTTTGGGCTCCAGATAGTTAATTTCTCTTTTCTCTGGTTTAGAGTCATAGTGCTGATCCATCCGAATAGTCCAAGAAAGTGGTCCGCATGCATGTGGGAAATGAATACAGTGTTTGTTTTCATCATTGATTGCTCTGATTTCATTAATTGCCTTTGTGTTCCTTCCGGGCAGTCAAATAATATCAAGTCTCCTCGATAAGCAAGTACAACAGAAGCAAAGTTTTTTTCTTTTTGCGGTACGCTCCCGCTTGTTCCAAGAAAAGTTATTTTGATTGGTTCCATATGCATTTCACTTCATACTGTTTGATTAGCAACATTTTAAATGGTTCTTTTCAAGAGTATTTTGTCCATGCTCTCCTTTCAAAATGTTGTTTACGTTCTTTAAATCCTAAGCTGGCCTCAAGCAGCAAACAAGTTCCCTGGTCAATAAGGTGATCTCTTTCAGTAAGTGTGAGCAAGAGCCCTATTAGTTTTCCCAAATTCTTTGAAATAAATCCGACTCTTCCTGTTGCAAGTTTAAAATCAGATCTTTTTGGGTTTTTCTTCAGGAAAAATTCTTCTCCTCTTGCAAATTCGTCAGCGTTTCTCTTAAGTATGTTGAATGCCTCAACAAGGGCTTGTTTTTGCCCAAGATTAAACGTTCTTGTTTTTTGCACTTCAATTAGCAGTTTCCTTGTTTGAGAGTAAAGTGCATTGCTTTCTTTTAGAGCACTTCTCCTTTGCTCCATTAGTTCAGAGTATCTTTTATTGTGTGTTTTTACAACAACTCTTGATACGGGCGGTTTTGTTTTTTTCTCTTTGCCCCTTAAATATTTTAAGTATTTCTCTTGTTGTGTTTGGTTTGTGCTTACATGGGGGTATTTTTGTGTTACCAGATGCAAGTGTTCATTGCTTCCAACGATTTTGAACATTCCTCCGCGAACTGATTTTATTTTTTTGCCCCTTATTGGAATTACTGGTGCTTTTCCAATCACACTAGTTGGCCTAAGATAAGTTACGGGTGGTTTTTTCCAACTTATTCTGGATCTCATTCAATCACTTTGCTTATTTTTACTAACAATTGCAATTTTTGAGTTAATATTTGTTTGCTCCGGATTTTTTTGATATTTTTCAAAGTATCCGTATGAATTTAGGGGTTTTTACTTCCTTTTGATACCTTTTTTAACCCTTCTTTGCCAATTTTGTTATGCCTTCAAAAAAGAAGTCTCGTTCTAAGAGTGTTAAGGTTCCCGTTTCGCGTGCTGGTTCTATGGTCCCATCTCTAAAATCTTCACTTTCTAAGTCTTCCTCCTCAAAAGTTATTTCGCATAAAGTTGATTTTGAAAATCTTACAAGCACGGAGGAGGTTTCTGTCCCTAAACAGCTTTTGGAGCAGGTTATTGGTCAGGATAATTGTGTAGAGATTGTTCGTAAAGCTGCTGCGCAGAAAAGAAATGTTCTTCTTGTAGGCTTGCCTGGTACTGGTAAGTCTCTTCTAGCGCAGGCCATGAGCGAGGTTTTGCCTGTAGGAGTTTTGCAGGATATTTTGATTTGCCCTAATTCAGAGGATCCAAATAATCCAAAAGTTAGAGTGCTAAAATCGGGTGAAGGAAAAAAGGTTTTAAATTCAGCTCATCTTGAGGCAAAGCAGGTAGAGGATTCTTCTCGTTTGGTTTCTTTTATTCTCCCTTTTGGTTTAATGCTTATAGCAAGCGTGCTTTGGCAATTGAAGTGGTTTAGTGATGTCATTTTTGCGGCTTTGCTTTTGATTGGCGCGGTGTTTTTAGTTGCGGTTACGGTTTCTGGTCAGATGCGTTCAAGAGAGACTGTACTTTCTCCAAAACTTTTAGTTAATAATGCTGAAAAAAAGATTGCTCCTTTTTTTGAAGCTACGGGTGCTAGAGCCGGGGCGCTACTTGGTGATGTAAGGCACGATCCGTTGCAATGCCTTGTTAACGTGAACAAGTTAATAATTATTCGCGGTCGTTTCGAGAAAAAGATTTCTTTTGAAAAACTTTGGAATCAAACCGCAAAAAAATATCCTGACTTAGTTGAAAAGCATGAAAAAGGGTATGAAGCAATTGTTCTGCCCAAAGATGATGAAGTTTATACTTTGGGTATGAAAGATGGAAAGGTCGTAAGAACAAGAATTTATTCATTAAACAGAAAACCGCATGATGGAGAGGTTATTGAGATTTCTTTGCAAAATGAAAAAGTTACAACCACTCCTGAGCACAAAGTAATTACAAAAGCAGGGGATAAACGCGCAGATAAAATTTCTAAAAAAGATTCTTTGTTCAAGCTTTCTTCAATCAAAGTCACTGCTTAATTTCGTCTTCCAAGGGCTTTGCTTTTTTATTCTCAAAACCAAGGACCACCTCCTTGGCGAATTTTTTCTTTGGACTCTGCTTTTCTCGGCTTAAATCTTTGCCTTTGCTTAGCTCAGGACAAAGACTTTAATGCCTCCAAAAGCAGCAGAGCCGTCCACGAAAAAATTCGTTTTTGCGGAGGTGGTCAAAATGGTTTTTTCTATTGAAAATTTGGCAAAGCCAACCGTTGAAGAAATTGCTGAAATTAAGTGGATTTTAGAAAATAATCCTGAAGATTTGGATTCAAGAGAACTTTGGGTTCTTGAAAACTTTTCTGAAGGTGATGAAGATGACTGATTCATCACCAAGCAAAACCTCAGAGGTTTTGCGGGCAGTGCAAAACAACAGTTTTGCCACGCCGGCAAATTACTTCCAAAGCGGTTATAAATCACAGGAAAAGGTTTCAGTAATGGAAACAAAAATTCTTGTTTTTGAACAAGATATTATCAATACTTATTCAAAAAAGGATCAGTTTTCTTGTCAGAAATATTTTGAATATCTAAAATTGATTGAAGGAAACACTTTTTTAGGATACAAAAAATGCACCAAGATTCTTGGTGTAAAACAATGAAGCACAAGGTGGTGGCATACAAAAGGAGAAAAGAAGGCAATTCCTAATCCATTAAAAGTTGTTCAAAAATTAAAACAAGCCGGGTTGCTTCCTTTTACTGAAAATCATAAAGATGCCGAAATAATTTTCAACATTCTTGGCACTCTTTTTGGGGATGGTGGAATTGACTGCCGATTCAATACAGTTGCCTTTATTTCAGCAGATAAAAGAGATATTGATTTGTGGCATTCCGATTTACTAAAAATTTTTCCTTTTGCTCAAGGAAAAACACAAATTGTTGAGGGCGGTGAATATGGACATTCTTACAATATTCGTTGCTATGATAGAGCCGTTATTCGTTTTTTTGCAGCGCTTGGTGCGCCCGTTGGTGACAAAGTGACAATTGTATATAATTTGCCAAAATGGATTTTTTCTGCCACTGGAGAGTCAAGAATGAATTTCTTGGATGGTTACTTAGCTTCTGAGGTTTCTGTTCCTCGCTGGCGGCCGGATTCTTTAGGCAATTATCGCTTCACTGGTTTTTCTATTGGCATTTCTAAAGTATTGTCGCTTGAGAATGAACACATCGATTTTCTAAGGTGTGTTGAGGAACTTCTCCATTCAGTCGGGATAGCAACTACTGGTAATATTCACAAAAACCTTTCTGCAGGGCGCCTTCGTAAGGATGGTGCTCAAACAACCAGCTACAGAATTTTCATAAGAACAATTTTTCATAGGGTGCTTTTCTTTGATGAAAAATTTGAATTACATTATGCGCAAGGAAAAAAGAAGCGAACACAAGAGGTAATTGTGCAGGGCAAAAAAGAACGGTTGGGAGGGCAAGTTCAATTGGTTAAAGAAGACAAAGAATGCGTGCCAAGCCAATAGTTAAAAACACTGCTTTATTTATTGTAATTAGGTATTCCAAAGAAGAAGCAAGGCAGAAAGTCGTGCAGCTTGTTGAAAAATTTAAGGCAATTCCTTGACTGATGGTGAGAAGAAAATTATTGAGGATTCTTTGAAGAAGTGGTTTATTATGGTTAAAGCTGGACCGAGGATGGAAAGGGTTGGCAAAAATGGCTGGGTTTTTATCTGGCCTGAAGATGCTGGGGCGAGCAAGTATTTTGATGCTGGTGTTGAGGAGTCAGAAAAAGGGAATATTGAGGAGGCAAGGGCGTGTTTTGAAAGGGCTTTAAGCATTTCTCCTTGGCGGTTTGACATTCTTCACGATTTAGCTTTCACTTATAGGGGAACTTCAAAGTATGGCGAGCTTCTCCATAAAGCAGTTGATTTGGCTTTGAGTTTTTTCCCAAAAAAGTTTGATTTTGAGCACGATAAGTTAGAATGGGGGTTTTTGGATAACCGTCTTTTCTTGAATACTTATTATTCTTTAGGCTTGGATTACCTTGCTAAGCTTGATATTGATAATGCGGTTAAGTGTTTTAACCAGATTTTATCTTGGAATCCGAATGATAATCAAGGTGCAAGGTCTGTTTTGGCGGATATTTATGTTAAGTGGCATGAATGGGGGAAAATGCTTGAACTTAAAGGACTTTTTATTGATGATGCTGATCCGTCAGTAATGTTTGGTTCAGCATTAGCATTTTTCATGCTTGGAAAAAAAGATGATGCTAATATTGCGCTAAAGGAAGCAATTAAGTATCACCCGATTTGTGCGGAAGAATTATTAAAGGAAACCCACAAAAAACCGAGAAATATTTCGGAAGAGTATGTTACGGTTGGAGGGGCAGATGAGGCTTATTATTTTTGGGAACAGCAAGGCTCTGCAAGTGTTTGGCATATGCCAAAAGTGAAGGAGTGGATTGAAAATTGTTTAAAGTAATAAATACTATTGGTTTTGGTGTTTTGTGGAGGAGTGCGATAAGGAGTGTATGGATTGGCTTTTTGATTGCCGAAAAGTGTTTTCATCCATTGATAAGGAAACGGTTCATTCGGCGTATAAGGATATGAATCATAAGAAACTTGGGTATATTAGTGCCAAAATAGTGAAAACCCCTATGTTTGATGCTGAAGCTTTGCTCCTCGGCACTTCAACCGAAGTCAGGCATTTAGTGCAGGCTCCTGAAGTGTATAATATTTTTATCAATCAGCGTCTTTCAAAGATTCGTCATCCTTTGCTCCGCAAGCATGTGGTGCAGACGATTATGATTCACGAGCTTTTGCATGTAGAAAGCAAGGATTTGTTCACTCTTTCAAAAGAGTATTCGCGGAGAAAAAAGAAACGCATTCACACAAATGATTTCGATGCAGAGACATTTGAGCGTTACAATCAGCTTAGGGAATTAAATGGTTTGCCAAAAATAGCAAAGCAAGAATATTTGGATGAGGCTGTTCACAAGATTCTTCAAAGCATTGGGTGGGGTAAATAGATGGATTTGCATAAAGGTATTGTTCGCCAAATTTTTGCTAATGGCAGGCGCGTTCGCATAGCAAAAAATCATTCAGTGTGTGAGATAGACAATAATATTTTGGATTTAAAGATAGGGGATAAGGTTTTGTGCAGTGATTTTAAGGTCATTCGTCGTATTGGTGACCCTCATTCCTCTACTTTGTTTGATTTTCAGTGATTTTTTCCCAGCTTAGATACTTATTTAAACTCTTTTTCCCGCTTTTCTGTTATTGCCTGTTTTTGGTGTGTTTATGGTTAATGCAATTTCTCAAAATAAAGATTTAAAATCTCAAAGCAAAAATTCAAAATCACTTCACTTGGATAACTTTGTCTCCAACAAATCAGTTGTTGAAGCGAAGCCTATAATTTCAAGGCGCCAGCATAAGGGTTACGTTTATAACGTGACAACCGAAACAGGTAATTTGTTCGTTGAAGATATTTTGGTTCATAACTCGGGTGGCCTAGGCACTCCCCCCCACTTAAGAGTGGAGCCGGGAATGATTCACAAGGCGAGCGGTGGCGTTTTGTTTATTGATGAAATTGCTACTCTTTCTCACAAATCCCAGCAGGAACTTTTAACGGCAATGCAGGAAAAAAAATATTCAATTACTGGTCAGAGTGAAAATTCTAGCGGTGCAATGACAAGGACTGAGCCTGTTCCTTGTGATTTTGTTTTGGTTGCTGCGGGTAATTATGAGGATTTGCGTAAAGTTCATCCTGCTCTTCGTTCAAGGATTCGAGGTTATGGTTATGAAGTTTACATGAATGTGGACATGGATGATAATTTAGAGAATCAGTCCCGTCTTGCCCAGTTTATTGCGCAGGAAGTACTCAAGGATGGTAAGATTCCTCATTTTGGTAAGGATGCTGTTAATGAAATAGTTTTTGAAGCAAGAAGGCGTTCTGATCATAAAGGTAAATTAACTTTAAAGCTTCGTGATTTGGGCGGGCTTGTTCGTGCTGCGGGGGATATTGCTAAAGAGAAGAGTCATTCTCTTGTTACTCGTCAGGATGTTTTTGAGGCAAAGATTTCCGCTCGAACTCTTGAGAACCAGATGGTTGACAAAATGATTGAGACTAAAAAGGATTATGATGTTTATCTTACTGAAGGTAAAATAGTTGGTCGTGTTAATGGGCTTGCTGTTTTCGGGGATGGTAGTGCGGGTAGTATTATTCCAATTGAAGCCGCGGTTACTCCTCCTAGTTCAAAAAACGAAAGCAAAGTTATTGCTACAGGCAAATTAGGGGAAATAGCGAAGGAAGCTGTTCAGAATGTTAGCGTGATTTTCAAAAAGATTTTCGGTACGGGATTTTCAAAAGATATTCATATTCAGTTTCTCCAGACTTATGAGGGTGTTGAGGGGGATAGCGCTTCTGTTTCAATAGCTACGGCTGTAATTAGCGCTACCCAGAATTTGGAAGTCAGGCAGAGTGTTGCAATGACGGGTTCGCTTAGTGTTCGCGGAGAGGTTCTTCCTGTAGGAGGGGTTTCTTCAAAAGTTAGTGCCGCAATTAAAGCGGGTTTTAAGGAGATTATTGTTCCAAAGAGTAATTTAAGGGATATAGTGGTTTCAGCTGAAGAGCTTGCAAAAGTAAAAATAATTCCGGTTTCAAACTTAGTTGATGTTCTTCGTGTAGCACTAGTTGATTCCAAAGAGAAAAAAGAATTTATTAAACTTTTAAGTAAAGCGGTTTATTCAGGAAATGACTTCTTGGGCGGGATAAAAGAAAAGATTGTAAAACCCGTTCTCTTGGTTGAATAGAAACAATCAATCCTCATTAGTGAACTGCGGTTCAAATCCCTTCCTCTGCGTTTATAAATTTAACATATACTTTAAATCTTAATGGACAAAAATGATTTAAATCTGGTCCTAAATCAGTTTCATAAGCATTTTACCTCTTGCATGGACAAAGATATTCCTGAGTTTTTATACCAAGCTTTTCATGAACCAAGACCCAAGTTAGAATACGCTTATTTTTTTAGTCAAACAAAAGACAATGAGGACTCTGCTTTTAAGGCAACAAGAGAAATTAAAGAAAAGGAATTGGCAGAAAAATTTGTCATAGATGATTCCAAGCCATGGCTTGGCTATTCTGGTTACGCTTCATGGAAAACAAAAATGAGTTTTGTTGGGGCGGAGAATATAGTTGGAATTCCTCTGCCCTCTGAAACGTACCACACGGTTATGGAAGCTGAGGCAATAATTTCTTTTGCAAAGGAAAAAGGTATTTCAAACATGTATATATCGGCTCCGCCTTTTCATTTACCGCGAGCGTTCCTAAGCGCAATATCCTGTGCTTTAAGGAATTATAAAACCCTTAATTTCTTTGCATACCCCGGCGCAGTTCTGGATTGGAATGAAGAAGTTGTGCATAATCAAGGACTTTTTAGAGCCAAGCGAATAGATTTTATGAAAAGCGAACTTGAAAGAATAGACAAATACCAAAGGAAAGGGGACTTGGTTTCTGCCAGAGATGCATTAAATTATATTAAAAATAGAAATGCAACATCTTTGGCCAAAGAATAGCGTGTTTTCTTCAAACATATCCTTTTCAGGTATCCCCTTTCCTCTGCGTCCAACTAAAAGTTATTCGCACAAAAGCAAGCTAATTTTACTGCATTTTAAGTTTTTGAATTTTTTTCCGCCCCTGAGGGGTTTTTGACAGTTTTAAGTAAAACTTGTTGGCAGTCGCTATTTGCGCATTTATAAAAGGGGTTGTTTCGGCTAGGCAGGCGTTCATATTTTGCCTGCATTTATGCGCCCAGAAATCAATAAAATCAAATTCTTTTCCAACCATATTAATCAAATCAAGTATATATTTATTCAATCAATCTTATTTTATTATTAACCTATACTTTCGGATTAGTCGTTTTATTTCTTTTATTTGCCCTTCATTTAGTTTATTCTCGTAAATGATTCGCAAATGTCTGGAATCTTCTAAGTCCTTTGGTGATTTGAGCAATTCTTCTTTAAATGCGATATTTGTTTCAATGCTCGAAAACCAAAAAGGGAGCCCCGTTAATGGAAGTTTTACTCTTTCATTTAATTGATTTTCGTCAAGTTCGTCTTTCGCCATTTTAAGCTCCATTTCGGGAACAAAACTGCCTTTCTTTACATATCTAATACTTGTATTTTCTTTTAAATAATCGTTAAATAGGTCCTTTGTTGTATTGCCTTGAAGGCACTCAAAACCGGACTTAATAAGTTCAATGTGCATACTTTCAAATTTCTTTTCACTAATCTTCTCAATAATTATATCAATATCCTCTGTTCCCCTGCTTCGGCCATGCGAAATGGCTACGAAGCCAGATACAATTATGTACTTAATTTGAATTGTTTCAAGCACATCGACAAAGTCTTTTACAAAAGAGTTGAGTAGGTTTATATCGGAAACTCGCCTATCAGAAACCATACTTGATTATTATCTAAATATCGTTAAAAACCTTCTTTAAGTGATTTGCCGGCATTCAATTCTCAAATCCCTTTTATGGTAACTTTTCCCATCACCCTTCCTCTGTGTAAAGCAGATTTAAATTTGTGAGTTTTGGTGATTAATGTCTTGTATTCAAGATTTGTTGATTTGAGAGTTAATAAGTTTGTTTTGCTGTTTTGACCAGTCCTTATTTGGAGTCTTTTTCAGCCATTTAGCATATGCGCTAACAAACTCCGTGCGTTGTTTACGGTTTCGTTTTTTCTCCGCGTCTATTTCCTTCAAATCTTTTTTTGAAAGCTTCAATCCTTTTTCCATAATATCCTCTCTGCCTCTTTTGTAACTCCTAATTCCTGCACTTGTTTGTTTAACAGATTTATATCTAAATATTCTTTAAAAATAGTGTACAAGTGTTTTGCATCTTCAAATTCCTTGTCACTACCGAGTTTTAGAGTCTTGGGCGAGAGAACCCTTACCGTGCTT
>JAPLVQ010000051.1 GCA_026397035.1 Candidatus Iainarchaeum sp. | reverse complement strand
TTCTTTTGTTTGTTTTTTATCAATAACTTTAACGTTGCCCATTAGTAGAGAAAGCATTATTTCAAATTCTTCATCTGTTAGTCCCGATTTTTCTATTACAAGTGTTTTATATTTTCTTATTTCTTTAATTGCAAACTCTATTGTGAAGAATTCTATTGCAGGATTGGTTAGGATTGTTCTTGTTTTGCCCTGTTTTATTAGGGAGGAGAGGATTATATTGGTATCAACAATTATTCGCATCCAGATACCTCTTGAGTAATCCTGCTTTCACTTTCTCGTCTATTTCCATTACATCTTTTTCATTTAGTTTGCTCTTTTTTGTTATGGCATCCATTAGTTCTAGTTTTCTTGCTTGTTCCCACATTGCTTTTCTTGCTATTTCGCTCCACTTTATTTCCGAGTGCTTCTTTACTACTTGATGCAACTCGTTTGGAATAGCCATTGTCATATTCGGCATAAAATCACCACTAAGTAACTTATGTGTAGTTACTTATCTTAAACCTTTCGATAAGCGTTTTTAAGAAAATAAGCATTAATCCCCTCCCCCTGAGTGCCACAGCCAGTGCCAGTTCAGAGGGTTTTAAAAAAATGACTTAATAATAGGCGACTTCCAGTTTCATTCCGTCGGGGTCAGCAAAGAAAACCGCATAATATTTGTCTGTATAGTCCGAGTATCTTTGCGGGGGGTCAAAAACAATGGTTTTACCTTTTATCATTTCGTAAACTTCATTGACTTCCTCTTCAGAGATTGCCTTAAAACATAAATGATGCAAGCCGGGCGCTGCAAACTTGTAATTTGGTGTTAAGGTTTTTGCAGAAGCAATCCAGATGCCAAAGCCTTCTTTTGTTATCCAGCCAACGCTTCGTTCACTATACGATACCTGCTCAAAGCCAAGCTTCTTAAATAACTGTTTGTAGAATTCCTTGCTTTTCTCAAAGTCACTCACAGACAATTTTACATGCCCCAAAGGGTCTTTTGACACGCTTTTCATTAATTCAATCACCTCAACTAAGTAAAAAAACAATTCTTATTATAAAATTAATTACTCCACAAAACTTACCCTGTTAAGTATAACCCCCCTCGCGAGACTTACCTGCAGGAGAATATTCGTTCTAAGCGTTGTTTCAGATTTCTTCTATTTGGCATGTTTTTTACATTTCACCAAAATTAGTTTCCAGAAAACAACTTGCGCATTTAGTTGCTAATTAGTTTGTCAAGTATCGTTATTTCTTTTGATAGTGTTTCATCACCAAGTATTTGTTTTTCTGATTCAAAGTAAGTTCTAAATCCAGTAAATAGGTTTTTGTATTCGCTTGAAACCACTAGTGGGGAAGATTGATGCTCCCATTCGTTTAAAGAGAAGTTCAAATCAACTGGAACAACTATCCCATCTTCAGAATTAACATAAACTTTAACAGTCCCAGTTTTTACTTGTTCTGCCCGCACTTCATCATTCATCCAGTTTTTCATTAAATCAGCATACCTTGACAAGAGTATTCCTTTTCGTAAACCGTTGTTTTCAAAATAATCTGGCTGTACTTCTGGAACATTTACTTTCATTTCATTTACTGCACTTTTTCCGCTTCGGTCTTCATAAGTCACTTTTAGTTTCATTGCAGCGTCTTGGGAGGTTTTCTTTAATTTCAATAAAACTAATCCCCCTTTTGTCCCTTCTTCTGTTGTTGCTGAAGGAAAAAGAGTATTTATTTTCATTATCTGCCCTGTTGCCTCATTAGCTTCAGGCGAACCGTATACTTTCTCTATTTCAAATCCATTAGTGTCAAGTTTTAAATTTAGATTAAATACAAGCGGAGTAACCATATACTCAAACTCGTTATCTAGCCTGTTTTTGAATTCTGCTGCGGAATGTACTGAGTATTAATTTGCTCCCATTATTTTTGTTATTTCTTCAATTAGTTGTGTTTGAAAATCCACTCCCATTCCAATAAAAGTTACATAAACTTTTTTATCAGCATTTTTCTTTGTCATCCCAAATAATCCTTCTTCACTAATATCTCCCGTATTGGGCATCGCGTCTGTTAGAAATATTATTCTATTTTCGTATTCATCTTGATTAACATTAAGGTACGTGTCAAAAAGACTTGTCCCTTCTTTCATTCCTGCTTCAAGGTTTGTGCTTCCCTGTGGGCCAATTTCTAATATATGCTGCTTTATTTTCTCCATATCAATGTCTCCAACTAAACCCAAGGGTTTAGCTAAATAAGCCTCATCATCAAATAATACCATTCCAAATCTATCCTCTAGATTTAAGTGACCTAATAATGCTACAACTGATTTGTCAGCTATTTGTATTTTTCTTTTTCCTTTGTCTTCATCAGATTCATTCAAATCAGGATTTACTATCCCGTTCCTGAATCTGTCATAATAATAACTATCAAATTGTGATCCCATTGATCCAGAAATATCAAGCACAATTACTAAATTCAATTTTTTTCTTTTAAACTCACTTGCTTTTAATCCGGAATTAAGTCCAACTGATAAATAATAATCATCTTTTTTTGAGAAAGGATCTTTTGTTAGGGAATAGCTATAAGATGGACAAAATAAGTCAGTGCATTCTGTCTTTGCCCCCGTATCAAAGTAATAATCATAAAATAGGCCTTCATAAGTCAAATCAGATGACTGAGGCAAATAATTCGCATCAATGTTTGCCCTAAAATTTGCTATGTCTTTTGCTCCTCCAACAGAGTAACCTAATTCTTTAGACATTGAATTTGAAGTACTCATCACGCCCATAGGGCTGCTAGTTACCATATTTTGCAATACCTCCCCTAAAGAATTGTCAGAATATTTCCAATCATCAACTTTTGTTGAACCAGTGAAAAAAACAGAATAAACTGCAACTAAAGCAATTACTACTACGATTATTCCCAGCAACTTTTTTTGTTCAAAAATCTTTGAATGTTTCATGCAGATAATTACACTAAACCACTACTTAAACCTAATTATTTAGTTAGGCAAAAACAGAAAAATAAAATAACCCCTCCAGACTTGCACGCGGGGAAATTCACGTGTTTAGCATTGTATCAAATTTTTTCGATTCCTAATCTGTTTTTCATTTAATCTTAATCAACTAGTGCGTTTTTGTATTGTTTTTTAAATCTTCTTACTAATCTTACAGCTAGCGCCCGCCTATTGTTATTGTAATGACATTTTTCCATTGCGCTAAAGTATTGTTGTTTTTCTTTTGTTTTTGTGTCAATCATTGCATAGCCATTTTTGTTCAGAAAATGGGATAGGGGCTCCGCTGTTGCTCTGCCCCTATAACCCCGCTTGCGCCTCGCTCCCCCTGCGAGTCTCTTGACTCGCAGTACCCGAGCTTCGGCGCCTAATACGCGTTGATACGCGTTTGAGTATCATCAACGAC
>JAPLVQ010000103.1 GCA_026397035.1 Candidatus Iainarchaeum sp. | reverse complement strand
GAAGCAATGAAAAAATATGTTAACGAATCACAAAAAAAGCATTGGACAGCAACAGAAAACAAAACAACCCAAACAACAATGCTACAGTACAGCAGTTAGCCAAAAGACCCTCGGGGTTTCAACCCCGAGTAGTTCAGCTTGAATGCTATTATGGTAATTTCTAACCTCACCCTTTCTCTGTGTTGATTTAGTTATCCATTTGTTTTGGTTCGCCGTATTTTTTTACTAAGTAGCCGGCAGTATATTCTTTGTATTTATTCGAAATGATTTTCCCGCGCCTTTTATTCCGCAATTCGGGTTGCACGAATGATTAAACAATACGCCGTATTTGCTGTATCGCCACTTTGTTTCAGAGAACTGTATGGCATGGTCTCGAACAAAAAGAGGCGGATTATTTGGCAATAGACTCGCTAATTTTGCAGTGTAAATTTTTCCATCAAATTCAGCTATTGTTTCGCCTTTTGCAATATCAGCTATTGCAAATAGTCCTCTTCCAAATTTCTCTGACTTGCCAACAATAGCTTTTGGATTATTTGTTATTTCTCCAATCGATCCGACTTTATTTTTATCAACTATTTCATCATAAAACATTTTCAAGCATTCATCTTCGTCAGGGATGTTGGGTAAAGCAAGTACTTGGTATTTATTTCCCCAAAAATAATCGCTGTGTTCTTTTGGATTGATTTTTACTTTGGGCTTTTTAAAAAACTGTATGTAAAACATGTGGTAAACAAATTCGCTCGTCGGCCACTTTACATAAACAGTCTTGAATGTTTTAATTTCTTTTTTTCTAATCGCGATTCCTGTTTCTTCCATTAATTCTCTTATTGCTGTGCTGGTTGCGTTCTCTTTTTTTTCAATTTTTCCAGCCGGCGCCCCCCATAATCCGCCTAGTTTTTTGTGGTCTTGAGTTTTGAGTGTCAGCGTTTCTTCTTCATAAAGCAAAAAACAGGCGCTTACTTCTATATTGGGGCTAAAATTAGTTGGTTTTTTCAATGAAATCATTTAATCACTTTTATTCAGGTAAATTGAAATCTTTTTTTGTTCGTTTCATTTTGTTTTTTACTTTACCCGTTCACTACTATTCTTCCCTGATTTAGCGTGAATTGTTCTCTTTTTTTCTCAATTCTTCTGAGTGTTTTAGGATCTTGTATAATGATAGCGGCTTTCTTCCTATCAGCTTCAATTATTTTTCCTAAATAGTTTCCGCTTTCATCCATCACGTTTAGTCCGACAAATATTTTGCTTATTCTTTCTCTTATGTCAAATGTTTTACTTATTCTCATTGCGAGTATTACTATTACAAAGCTTAGCATTATGTTTGCGGGTAACCAAGAGAGTTCTGCTTGTCTTAAAAATACTAAAGTTCCCGCGTCAACTATTGCCCATACGCATATTATTGAAACCGCTTGTACAATATAATCCCCGAGTTTGTAAGCTTTTTTTAAGTAGAATGAATCAACCGCTCTTCCTGCGATTAGTGTGATTGCTCCAAAGAGCAGGAATGGATAAAGTGCTCTTAGTGCGGATGCTACATCAATTCCTATATTAATGAATTCCGAGGACATGAGTTGTAAGTATCCGAGCCATAGTCCTACGATTGGCAAAAGTATTGCTGCGATGTACATTACTACGCTTATTCTTTGCTCGGAAATGCTTTCATTAATTAGTCTGATAAATCCTACGATTCTGTCTTCTATTCCAAATCCTTTCAGCAAAAGATATGCTCCCGCGATTAGCGCTACTGCTTGTATAGAATATGATCCTAAAAAGAAAAATACCAATAATAACAGTCCAGGTACGCCTAAAAATAATCTTGATATTCCGGGATCTTTTAGCGCTTCTTTTATTGTGTAAAATGTTGATTCTACTGCTTGTGCTTGTTTGATTATTACTTGTTCTGTTGAGAGTATTTTTGCTCTTGATTGTAGTAAGGGTATTACTTGGTTGTCTTCTGCTCCGTCGGTGATTACTATCCATCCGTCAATTAAGTATTCTTTTTCAAGTTTGTCAAGCTGTCTATTTATTTCCTTATCAGCTTTCATTCCTATTTTTCCTTCTCCTGTTATTGTGACTATTTCAGCGTTTTTGTAATATTTTTTCGCTTCTTCAAGTTTAGTTATCGCAGCAAACATAGTGTTAGCATCGCTTTCGCTCGGGTCGGCGAGGATTAGTTTTTGGGCGGCGGCGAGGTTTCTTTCTCTTCCAACGACAGGTCCTTCTATTTTTGCTTTTCTTCCAAGGTCATTGTCGCGGTCTACGCATACAACAAATACTTTTTTCTTCATTAAATTTCCCCCAAAGGGCGGTATCTATAATAATATATATAGGGGTGATTAACCTTATATATAAAAGTGAGTTATTTTATATTATATTTAGTAGTTTGTTGTGGTTGTGAATTTGTGGTTGTGAATTTGTGAGTATGGATAATAGTAGTTAATATCCCTATGTAATAGTAATTAATATTTTTATTTATTTTTGTGAATTTTTATGGCTGCCCAGAATTTTAAGTACGTGGTTTTTGGTATTCTTATTCTTGCAATTATAGGGGTAATTTATACTCTGTTTATTTTTCAGGATTTTGTAGTGACTAATCTTATTTGGATAGCGATTTTAGTTTTCTTTGCTTTTCTAGTTTACAAATATGATTTTATTTTGCAGCTTGTTGATTATGAGCGTGCGGTGATTTATCGTTTTGGTAAGGTTCATCGTGTTGGCGGTCCTGGTTGGGCATGGGTTTGGCCTGTTATTGAGTCTTATGCTGAAGTTGATTTGCGTGTAAAAACTATTGATGTTCCAAAACAGCATGTTGTTACAAAGGATGGTGTTGAGGTTACTGTTGATGCGGTAGTGTATCTAAAAGTCAAGAAGGATAATCAGAGTGTAGTGAATTCAGTAATTGAGGTTGAGGATTACGTTGATGCGTCCCAGCTTTACATTATTTCTTCTTTGCGTGATGTTGTTGGTTCAATGGATTTGAGCGATGTTATTTCTAATATTGAAATTATTAATGCGAAAATAAAAGAAAATTTGGAGCAGATGTCAAAGAATTGGGGTATTACTATTGATTCTATCGAGATTAAGGATGTAGAGATTCCGGAGATTGTGCTTAATGCTATGCATGAGCAGAAAGCCGCTGTTCAGCAGAAGCTTGGGCGTATGGAACGGGCGTTAGGGCAGAAGGCGGAGATTGAGGCGGTTAGAGAAGCTACTGCGCACCTTGATGATAAAGCTCTTGCTTATTATTACATTAAAGCGATTGAGGGTTTGGGAAATAGCAAGGGTTCAAAGGTTTTCTTTCCTTCAGAATTTTCAAAACTCGCCGAGTCTTTTACTAATGTGGCTGATGGAATGCACAAAGGTAGTTCTAAGCTTGCTTCAAAGAATGAATATTATAAGACTCTGTTAAAGGGTTACATTGATGGTGCGGTGAAGAAAGCCAAAGGTTCTTCTACTCCAGTTAGAAGCCTAAAAAAATCAAAAAAGAAAAAGAAGTAACCATTTTTGCTTCATTTTTTTGTTCGGTTAGATTAGAATTTAGTTTTTTTTGGGTTATTTGCATTTTTTTAGGCTTTTTATTATTAAGTCTTTTTGTTTTTGTTATTTTAGTTTCTCAACTTCTTTCTTGAATTCAGCTAAGTCTTCTTTAATGTTTTTGATTGCGTCTTCAATAACTTTTTTCGGGCTCTTGCCGCTTGTTTTTACGATGAATCTCGCTTTTTTGTCTAAAGGGTGTTCGAGTCTGTATGCGCAGAATTCAACGCTATCATCAGCTGAGATTTTTTCTTTTAATATGTTTGGGAGGGTGTATCTTTCCCCTTCGATAAAAAACTCCATTTCATTTTTCTCGTTTTTCAATACATGTAGTTTCATCAATAATCCCTCTTCAAAATTTCTTGCTTACTTTCTAGACTTCTTTGCTCTTAAGAATTCTTTTTTAGGTTAGTATTAAAAATACTCCATTTTGGCTTTAAATTTACACTTAATGGCTTTCCCTGTTTTGTCTGTAATTGCTTCTTCCAAATGGTTTTGATCCAAACGAGTTTCTTTCGCGTCTTTCTCCGCCAAATCCATTTTCGCTTCTTCCTCTAAATCCAAAATTTCCTTCTCCGTGTCCGTGCCCGCTAAATCCTTCTCTTCTTCCGCCGTATCCGCCGCTTCTTCTATTGTTAAATCCCCCTGGTCCTCTTGGGGTTCTGTCATATCCTCCGCTTTCTCTTCTTCCGCCGAATCCTCCACGTCTTTCTCCGCCGTATCCGCCGCTTCTTCTCTCTGGGCTAAATCCGCCTTCTCTTGGTTTGTACGTGTCTTCTGCTTCAAACCATTTTCTTTCTTCAACGCTTCCGCAGTTTAGGCACATTAGTTTTCCATTATTATAATTCATTTCTTTTCGGCAGTTAGTGCAGTAAGCTTTTATTACGCCTAACCCTTTTTCTTTTGTAGTAAGATCTATTCCAAGAGGGCTTTCGCTTGTAACGCGTGCGCGGATAATATCCCCGATTTTGATTATTTTCTTTAATTCAGTAACGTATTCGTTTGAAATATTTCTGATTGGGAGTTGTGCCATGGTGATTCCGGTTATGTTCTTATTGTTTTCAGCTGAGAGTAAGTGTATTGCTGCGCTTGATTCTTTTACAAGCATTACTTGTCCCACGATTATATCTCCTTCGCGTAATTCTTCAATGCTTTTTCCTTTCACTTTTGCTTCTTTGGTTTTTTCATCAAAATAAGCCGTCCCCATTGTTGTGGCAAGTATTTTTCCGCCTGTTGCAAACGCATTCTTTCCTGCGGTATATTCTTCTTCAGTGGCTATTTCTTCGCCCGGAAGGACTATTTTGTTTTTTTCAACCATTTTTTTCGCCTTCAAAAGATAGTATTTTATACACAAAAAACCGTGTATACTCATTTCGTCTTGGTAAAGATTAATTTTTAGTGAAGGCTTTTAAAGTAAGTGGTTTAATGGTTCTCGAATCTCTTATTGGAGAAAAAAATATTCGCCGTCATCCGGTTTTTCTTTTTTTCCTCACGCTTTTGATTTGTTTTGGAAGCATTATTATTGCGGATTACATGTTTCCGGCGCATTCCTCGATTCTTTCAATTGCGTTTATAACAATAGGTCTTGTTCCGCTTATTTTTAATGTTCTTTCTGATGAAGAAAAAGAGGAGGTTTGTTCAAGAAAGCATTTCACGACTTTTTTTGCGCGTCATTTTAATTTGATTATGATGTATATTTGGATTTTTGTCGGGGTTATAGTCGCTTTTTCTATTTATTATGCGGTGGTTCCTGCGGAATCCAGAACCGTTTTGTTTGAAGAACAGATAAAATCTTTTTGCATGATTTCGGGTTCGGATAGTTGTATTGGGGGTAAGCCGCTTTCAATCTCGGGTTTGTTGAGTAATAACGGTGTTTCAGCTTGTCTTTCAAATGAAAAGAATGTCGCTTCTTGTTCTTTGTTTCTTTTGTGGAATAACGGTGGTGTGCTTGCCTTGACAATAATTCTTTCGCTTTTGTATGGTGTGGGAGCGATTTTTACTATTGTTTGGAATGCCTCGATTTTGGGAATCTTTTTCAGCGAGACTTTTTTAGTAGGTGCGGCGGGTAAGGGCAGCGGGATGGCGCTAAACATGCTTTTTGGTCATGGTCCGCCCGATTCTTTCCGCTATGGCAGCAAGGGGGGAATTATTCAAACATGGTTGTGAAGTTATTTACGCGGATGTGCTGTTTTTAGTAGTGCTTGCTTTTTTTTCAGTAGCTTATGGTGCTGTCGCTGAAGCGATTGGTTTGCTTGGGATGGGGGAATTGTATTTTGTGCTGGGTATTTTGTATTTGTTTGTGATTATTGTTGCGGTAATGATTTACGGTCGTAAGCGTTCTTCTCCAAGATTTGAGTTTTGATTTTTCTGGGGCACTTTTAACCTTTCTTTTTAGGGGTTTTAGCTTTTAGGTGGTTATTTTATAACTTGTTTTTTATAGTTAATTTATAAAAGCAATAATTTCATTTAAGTAAATTCAGCAGGTGTATTTTTGGTGGCTAAGTTTATTCCTCAAAAAAAGAAAGTCAGTTTTGTAGACAAGATTCTTGAGGGTTCGAGTGG
>JAPLVQ010000105.1 GCA_026397035.1 Candidatus Iainarchaeum sp. | reverse complement strand
CCTACTAGAGGTAAATAACTCACTTAAAAGTGAGCGTTTATCTTTTTTTTTAAATAAAGGCAAAATGTATCCTCTCAATACCCCAAGCTGCGAAAGATTAACTCCAAGTTGAGATGCAACCTGCATAGGTTTTAACCTCTGCCTACTATTTCCCTTCAGTTTAGAGAAAACCAAAAGATTCATGCGCACGTTCTTTTCCACTTTGAAAAGTTGGTTCGGAATAGTTGTCCCAAAATGACCTCTTGAAGCACGCGCCCCCCTCTGCATCTCAGAAAAGATCCTTGCATTCCCCCCAATTCTAACTAATTTTGTTTTTCCAATACGACCACGAAAAGCCATATTCCTCACAAGCACATTTTTACTTTGCATAATTCATCCCCCCTAAATCAAAACCCCTTTAGCATTTCTATAATATGACAAATCATCCGAGAAAAGATAACGAATATCATTTATTCCAAGTTTAAACATCGCAAGCCTGTCAATCCCCAATCCCCAAGCAATTGCTTCGCCTTTAATCCCTATATTATCAAGCATCTCGGGTCTAAACATTCCTGCACCCCCAAACTCTACCCAGCCAAGCTCAGGATGTTTAGCGCTAAGCTGAACACTAGGTTCAGTGAAAGGATAATAATCAGGAAAGAATTTTACTTCTTGGGCTCCCGCAATTTCAATTGCAAAATCTTTAAGCATACCAAGCAAGTGTTTAAAATTCAAGCCTTCCCCAATAATGAACCCCTCCATCTGGTTAAACTCCATCAAGTGAGTAGCATCAAGAACATCAGGACGAAAACAACGCGCAATAGCAAAATACTTTCCCGGAGACTTTACCCCGCTAATAAGCTGACGCGCGGAGTGAGCAGTACCATGCGCTGAAGGCATTAACCGCTCGGCAATATCAGCGCTCCAATCATAACCCCAGCCCTTACTCCCTGACACCCCTCCATTCTCATGAGCGGCTCTGATTGCATCAACCATTTCTTTTTTTGGTAATGCGCCTTTCTTTGGATTCTTTAACTGGTAAGTATCAGTCCAAGCCCTTGCTGGATGATTCTGAGGCTGAAATAACACATCAAAATGATAAAACTCAGTAACCGCCAAAGTTGTAGGCATTTCCTTAAAACCAAGTGTAACAAGCTTTTGGCGAATCTGCTGCAAAAACTGGATATACGGCGCTTTTTTTCCTAAAAATATCTGCGGAACAGGAGCACTGACGTCATATGTGCGGGAAACATTCTGTGTTAAAAGAATTTCTTTAGCTTCTTCTCCAGCGGGAGAAATTTTTATTGTACGGGAGATTAATTTCTTTTTCTCAACCAAGCCGCGCTTTGAAAGCTCAAGCAGTACTTCAGGTTTTATTTTCTTGCCATCAGCAATATCCCTCAAAAAATTCTGTTCAGAAAAAGACTCCTGTTCTTTGGCAACCCCAGTCTCTTCAATCTTCCCTCCGGAAATAATCACAAAAACTTTACGCTTATTAATCCCAAGCGCCGCCATGAATTCCTGTTTGGACAAACCCGATTCTTTCTCAAGCTCGGCAAAAGTTGCTTTACCGCCAATACGAGAAAGCGCTTCAAGAAAAATATTTTCAGGCATACCTTTAGAAAGAGCCTTCTCCCCATATGACGAAAGTGAATAGCCTTCTGACTCTTCTTCTAGAACTATAGCAAAACCCTTTTCTTTAAGCCAAGCACTAGCACGCCTAATTGAATCAATAGGCACGCCGGCAGAAACCGATAATTCTTCAAAAGAAACGGGAATCTTTGACAAAGCCAAAACAGCCTTACGCTCAATCTCGCTGAGCTCTTTTACCCTCTCATTCAAAGCATTAGACATTAGAAAGTAAGCGTTACTTGTTATTTTAAACATTTGGAAAGGGTAATAAAAACCCCCTAAAAAAGGTCCGACGTCAAATTATTAAGGATTAACTAAAGGAAATATTTTAGTGAAACTGATGGTGGAATTTCAAAAAATAGCCGATAAATGGTTTGGAAAAATACAAGCAGATATCGACAAAAAAATAGCGAACTTTGTGGCATTCTTTTTCTTTATGATAGCGCTAGGAGCACTTGCGGGAGTAATTATAGCCCAGCGCCACCCAAACCAGGCAATGCTTGCAGTAATAGCACCAGCAGTGACAGGACTAATCGCATATTACAACAGAGCGTTTGCTGCAGTAGTATTTGCTATCCTTGTAATCGCACTATTTTTCATGTAATTTGAAGAAAACTGTTTAATTTTAGAAAAGCTGTTTAATTTTAGAAAAACTGTTTAATTCGAAGCAAAAAACGCGTTTAAAAAATACCTTTTTTATTAGCAAGATACAACAATCGACGAAAACTCCCAAAGACTTTTTAACTCGTCAATAAAAGTCCTTTTAATGAAAGGCTTTGTTTCTTACGCACTAATACTTGCAATGACGCTAATATTAATACTCTTTACACAAAACACGCAAAACAATTACCTCGGACTTGAAAAAGTAAAAAATGAACTCATCATCGCCGAAGAAGCGAATAAACAAAGAACACTGCTTGAAAATAATACCGACAAAATAGTAAAAGCAAAACTCGAAGAACAGATTAATAACGGCAATTATAATTCAGTAATTGCGTTAAGCGAAATAAACACTATACTCGCAAAATACTTGAACAAAAAAACATTCGCTTCCACGCTCCTCCACCAAAAAATAGGCGAAACGACAAAAGAATACTTAATCGAGAACAGCACGGTACAAATATTGCGCGGAGAAGGAATAGTCTACGCTGAATATTCTTTTACTTCATCAATTTTAAAAAATACGATAGTAAGCGCAAAACTTGGACGGGAAATTATTTCTTACTTTCAAATCCCCGCCGAATACACGCAAAAAATAATTAGTTTAAGGTGAAAAAAATGCTAAGCACAGAAGCACTAATCGCAACAACCGCTCTAATGGCAGGATTTGGAGTACTGTTATTTACAATAAATGAAATAAAAGAACCCGCTCAAAATTCATTATACTCGCTTGAAGCGAAAAACACTGCGGAAGAATGTGCTGCAATGATCAACTCTATTTACTCAAATTCAGCAGATGATTACAATACAGTGACTCGATGTACTATAAAAGGAAAAATGGCCGAAGCCAGCAAAAACGGGAAAATCAAAACCTCCCAAATATTTACTGACACAAACATGACTAACGGACTCTATGTAAAAACAAGCAAACACTACCTTGACTCAAAATTGCAAGAAGAGGGAAATAAATGAAAAAAGAAACATCTCAAACAAGAAGAAAAGTATTTTTTGAAAAAAACAATAAATCCAAAGGATTTATTTTCAGCACGGATGCCACTATTGCCCTAGTAATAATGCTTACTTCAACAATGATGTTCACACTCACACTTGCAGAGACAAGCAAAAACTCAAAAAAGCAAATACTGGATTTTGAACTCGAAGAAAACGCGCTTCTAATTTCAGACACACTCATAAAAAATCATTATGAAGAAAATCCAATTCTTGGAAGCGCAATTATTGATTATGACAAAAAACGCGTCCTTGAGAACAAAATCAGCCTTGAAGAATTAAAAAAATCAAAACCAATAAAGCTTGGAGAAATATTTGTTTCCGAAATAAAAGTAATCCTCAAAAACAGAACTGAAAATATTTTGTTCGAACAAAAACAATATGGCGAATGCATCAGCATAAAGAGGTTTGCGCTTATTGATGAAGAAAAAGGAATTATAGAAGTAAAAACATGCAGGGAGAAAAATGACTGACAAAAAGCAAGCAAAAGAAAAGCGGACAAATCCCTTTAGAAAAGCTTCTAAAAAGCGACTTAACGCAAAAAAGCTTTTCCAGAAAGGAATCGTGTTCGCTTTTGAAGCAACAATAGCAATATTACTATTCACCATGATATTACTTACACTCCCGCAAAATAAGCCCGTAACACTAAAAGAACTTGCTATTGCACAACAAGCAAATGATTTGCTCCGCGTATGGAGCTATTCTTTTGAAAGCCCAGGGGAAATGATTTTAGATGCTAATACAATATTTGGGGAAAAATTTGAATTGAATATTAACGGGATAAAAATTGATGATAAACTCGCTGGAAAAAGCAAAACAACTGGAAAAAACACTTATTCAACAGAAGGAGTAATACTAGATACTGCGCTTACTGAAAATATAGTAAAGATAACTATTCATTATGATTAAAACCAGTTCTTCAAACGATTCTTTACGAGTCACTAACCCTTTCAACTTCTACTCTTACTCCTTGAGCAAGTCTCAAAACAGTTATTATAAATTTTGAAGAAAAATCTTCTTTTGGGATTGACTGAGAAAAACCAGTCTCGGCGAAAAACTTTTTCGAAGCAGACTCAAAAACCACCTGCGAACCAGAAGAATAAACACTAATACTCTTTGCAGGATAATAGTCAAATTCCTTCACCGAGCCTTCAGCTAGAAAACCCATTAAAGAAGAAGCATCGGCTATTTCAATTGAAATTCTCCTTGCAAGAGAAGCATCACTTGACTCTATTAACGCACCAAGCGAAGAAGACATTACAGGCAAGATGAGCGCAAGCATCCCAAAAAAAGCCGCGAACAAAATAATTAATTCAAGAGAAACTTGCGCGCGATTACAAACAAACAAACGATTGAGACAGAAGGGCTTTATTTTTACCTTCATCAAAAACCACCTCGCTCACTTGATATCATCAATCTTTTTGAGAACATCATCCGCAGTCTCTTTTAATTTCTTTGAACCATCAGCCGAAGTAGCCTGCATCTGAGAAACTAAAACCAGCACTACCGCAACAACCGCAGCAAGCACAATAATCAGTTCCACAGAAATCTGCGCCCTTTCCTCTGAAAAAACATTTTTCTCAACCATTTCAAACCACAAAAAGAAAGGTTTGGAGCGAGAATAAAAAGCTTTACAAAAATACGGCAAGCGACGAAGCCAAAAATGAGATTGATTATAGAGAATCTAAACCGGAAATGAAACGAATTAGCCAAAATAATTAGCTGAAATAAATAGAAACAATAGAAAAACCATCTTTTGAGCAAATTGTTAAATATTTAAAGCTAACCGACAAAATACGTTACTATGGCAACAAAACAATCATTCTTTTACTTCTCCCCACAAGAGAAAAAAGACCTGCTAATATCCTGGATAACACTAAGCTTGGCATTTGCGGTAGTAATAAGCCCGGTATTTCTAAATATCAGCAACATAATAATATCCCTCCCAATCGCTCTACTTGCAGTAGGAACAGGCTTTGTTCTCCACGAACTCGCCCACAGAGAAGCAGCAAAACATTACGGATTCCATTCTGAATTTCGCGCATGGTATATGGGACTCGCAATCGCAGTAATAATCGCAGTAGTCTCAATGGGACAATTCATTTTCGCAGCACCCGGAGCAACATACTTTTTTGCAACAAGCGTCACAAAAAAACAAAACGGTATAATTTCAGCGGCAGGACCAGTAGTGAATATTATTCTTGGAACAATATTATTACTATCCGGAATAAATTTAGCAGATTCATTCCTGCAAAAAATATTTCTCTCAGCAGCAATGATAAACTTTTACTTTGCGCTATTCAATCTCCTCCCAATACCGCCGCTGGACGGGTCAAAAGTAATCAAATGGAATCCAATAATTTGGGCAATACTAATAGGACTAAGCGCGATATTCTCGTTTTTTGTGCTGTAAAACTATTTCAAATTAATCTTACTGAGAAAATAGCCAAACTCATCTTTATTGGAACAAAAGCAAGATTTAAAACAAACAGAACTACTTATTGACTATATGAAAAAGAAGTCAAAATTAAAAGCGCTCTTCTCGTTCAAGAGAATTGCAAGGGTTGCCGGCGGACTGATTATAGTAAGCTTCTTACCAATATTCAAAGGAGATGTGCCTCCTGAAAGGTTTTATGAAGAAGCCGCAAAAGTAAGCCGAGTACTTGAAAATGATCCTAATTATGACCGCTGCTTTTCAAAAATACTTCCTTATGGACATTATGAGGGAACACAAAAAGGCGAACACGGGATAATAATTGTCCCAACCGAAAGATTCAGAACAAATATACTTAAAGATCCGCTTTGGGTTGAAATAACACTACCTATTGAAGCAAATATTGAACTAAAAGGAATTGAAGGAACATTCGGACGTCTTTTGAAAGCAAAAAAAGCAAAAACCATATTAAACGGGGTAAAAAGAGATGTGCTCTTTGCTCCAGTCAAACTAAGCCCTTTTTCTGGTTTTGGAAAAAACTTCTGGGAAAAATTAAAAGAAGGAAATAAACTAAAAAATACAATAAAAGAACTTGAAAAAAGAAAATTTAATTACCCCTATAATGAACCAGTCACCCCGATAAATGGAACAAAAAATCGTTTCTTTACAAAAAATACAGTGCAAAGAAAAAGAACGCAAAAACAAGTGCTATTTAGAATAACTCAACAAAGAGGAAGAAATTGAGTTTGGTAAACGAAGATGTTAAGAACTTAAACTTAATAAAAAAAAAGAGTTTAACTGAAGAAAGGTAAGTTTCTCTAATTACCCGACATAGCTCGGTCTAAAATCAAGAGCTTTATCCTTAAACTCGCCGTACGCTTTTTCGGATTCCTCATCAATTGAAGGATGCATCTTACTCAAAACCTCTTCAAAATGCTTCATCGCAATCGGGGCAGGCTTCATATTATTCTGGCTTAATACTAAAAGAGCCGCTTCCCTCACAAGACCCGCAAGATCAGCTCCACTAAAACCTTTTGTCTGCTGGGCAAGAATCTTTATTGAAACATTCTTATCCAAATTAATATTTTTTGTGTGAACCTTAAGAATCGCTTCCCTTGCAGATTCATCAGGCGCAGAAACCATAATTAATTTATCAATCCTGCCTGGACGAAGCAATGCAGAATCAATTAAATCAGGACGATTTGTAGCAGCCATAAAAACCACATCAGTCAACGCCTCTACCCCGTCAAGTTCAGTCAAGAGCTGATTCACCATTCTCTCAGTAGCTCCATTCCCCATCTCCGCTCCCCTTCTTGGAGCAACAGCATCAAGCTCGTCAAAAAAAACTATGCACGGAGAAACCTGCCGAGCTTTTTTAAAAATCTTTCTAACACCCCGTTCTCCCTCCCCAATCCACATACTCAAAAGCTCAGGGCCCTTAATTGAAATAAAATTCGCTTCAGACTCAGTCGCAACAGCATTTTTTATCGGCCACTCAACAGCCTGCTTTAATTCCTGCTTCACTGATTCAAGCGCACCAATAGCATCCCACTTAACATTAGGAACCTCAATCGCTACTTCGCGTAACGCGCTAGGCTGAACATCCTTCAAACCTTCAGAAAAATCCTGCTGAGTAATTTTTAATTTCTCAAGAATCTCAGGAGGAATAGTCTCTTCTTCCAAATCAATCTGCGGCAAATACCTCCTCAAAGCCTTCATCGCCGCTTCCTTAGTCAAAGCCTGCAAATCCGCGCCAACAAAACCATGTGTGATGGAAGCAAAAAAAGCCAAATCAACTTTACCCTTATCCTCAACTTCCAAAGGCATTCCTCTTGTATGAATACTCAAAATCTGCTCACGCGCACGCTTATCAGGCACAGTAAACTCAATTTCCCTGTCAAACCTTCCTGGCCTTCTCAAGGCTTCATCAATTGAATTAACTCTATTAGTTGCCGCCATTACAATTACTTCCCCTCTACCCTCAAGACCATCCATTAGCGAGAGAAGCTGGGCAACAACTCTCCTTTCAACTTCTCCCACAACCTCATCCCTCTTTGGAGCAATAGAATCAATCTCGTCAATAAAAATAATTGAAGGAGCATTCTCCTGCGCATCCTTGAAAATATTTCTTACCCTCTCTTCTGCTTCCCCAACAAACTTACCCATTATCTCCGGAGCAGAAATTGAAATAAAATGAACCTGCGCTTCATTCGCCACAGCTTTTGCTAATAAAGTTTTTCCTGTCCCCGGAGGACCAAACAATAAAATTCCTTTAGGAGGAACAATACCAAGTTTTTGAAATAATTCAGGATGCTTCATCGGGAGTTCAACCATTTCCCTGACTTTTTTAACCTGCTCGCCAAGACCCCCAATATCCTCATAAGCAACTTTAGGAACACCCGCAAGCGAATCTTTAATCGGCTTCTCTTTAAGCGAAAACTGCGTAGCGTCAGTAACTTTAACTATCCCTCTTGGAGCAGTATCAACAACACGATAAATAAAACCCGAACCAAAAACACTAATCCAAACATTATCTCCAACAGTCAAAGGCCTGCCAAGAAAACTCTTTTTTAAAATCCTGTCATAACCCGACGCAATAATCCTAACCTCTTCAATCGGGGCTAGAATTACTTTCTTGCCCTCTTGAGGAATAATTTTTATTACCTTAACTTTCTCATTCAAACCAACGCCCGCATTATGCCTGATGAACGAATCCATTCGAATAATTTTCTTTCCTTCATCATCAGTCCTTGCAGGCCAAACAATCGCCGCGGTTTTTTTACTACCCTCAATCTGAACAATATCCCCTGAAGTTATTCCCAAAAT
Source organism: Candidatus Iainarchaeum sp. (assembly GCA_026397035.1). Lineage (GTDB taxonomy): Archaea > Iainarchaeota > Iainarchaeia > Iainarchaeales > JAAZKV01 > JAAZKV01. The sequence goes on along the minus strand of JAPLVQ010000105.1, from coordinate 7,389 downwards.
AGATTTAGTTTCCTTATCAAGCGTAACAATATTTCGCCCAACATGAGTCGGGTCAGGATCCTGCACCTGTAAAATTATTTCAGGTCTTCTATCCTCTGAATTAGTACCAACAGCACCCGAAGGCATAACAACACCAAAAACACTCTTCTTACTAATGCAACAGCAACTACACGAAATACTACCGCACTCTCTGAAATAACCTCTCCAAAAAGTATTAAAAAGGTAAGTAAAAAAAATACCCTGCAAAGAAACAATTAAAATAACAAAGCAGCCTACTTTGTCATGCAAAAAAGTCAATTCAAGAGAAACTTTCCAGAAAGAAAGCCCATCCCAAGAATAAATTCACTGGGGCAAAAATCCCTTAACACACATTTATTTAACCCGAGCAAAAAAGCAGTGCGAGCAATAGCACTCGCCGCAATGATGATTATACCAACAGCAAAAGGAGCGGCGCTAGGCGGAATAGAACCAGCCCCAATGCCGCCAAGATGGGCAACAGTAGAAGACGCAAGAGCTACTTACATGCACGGCCATGATTTTGACAAGTCAAAAAACGGGTTTGACCATTTTAGAATTGCTTATAAACTTCCAATTGTGAGCCAGACAAACAACGGGCCTGTGATTCTTGCAGAAAGAAAATACCCACAAGGAACGACACCCGACGCAGTAAGAATAGGAATCGCACAAAGAGTAAAACTGCCTGAAGGGTTCCTTGCCGATATTGGATATTTAAGCCCGCAAATGGGAAAAGGAAACTTAAGCGGAAGCGATTACGGATTAATTCTAATGCAACAAAAAACTCCATTAAGCTTTGAAGCACACCTACAAGCTGGCGGAGAAAAAAATCGGTTTTCACTCGGAACAGAATTTGGGAAATATAGACTCCCTAGCCCAGAAATAAGTTACGGCACAAAAGGATACTTTGACAACACACCAACAATAAGAATAGGCGCGAACGGACTCGAACACGCACTAGGACGAGCGGGAATTAATTTAGGCAAATACACCGCAGGATTCGGAATAAATTTACCAGAAAACAAAAAATGGTTTGCTGACATGTATTTAATAAAACCAACAAACAAAGGAAGAATGCTTTTTGGACTAAGCGCGACCGTAGGCGAAAGACACAACACAAGCATCAAAGGATTTGTTATAATTAATTTCAAAACAAGAACCCAACAAAACCAGAGAAAACGGATTAGAAGAGAATTACGCGACAAAAGAAAATAATCTTCTGAATAAAAAAGCTTAAATTAAGCACAAACCCAATTATTTTATGTCTATAAAACTTCTAAGATTGTTGAAAAAAAGCTGCATACCTAAAAAAACAATGGATTTACTTGACAAAACTTACAAAGGTGCAGAAAACTTTGCCCAAGGTGGATATACAAGAGTTTATAGAAAAAGAGACATGAAATATCCCTTATCTTCTGTTTTTCATTCCAAAGGAGAACTAGTAAAATTCTATCGAAATGACAGCGAAAAAAATGTCCCTAAAATGTTTTGGGAATTCAAAATCGCACATGAACTATTTCCGAAAAATGTCCCACAGGCAAACGGTTACCGTAAAATGAGAGGTGGCTGGGAACTACACATGCAAGAAGTCCCGATACACAAAGAACTTGCAGAATATCAGGCACAATTGACCAAAAACACTCCAAAAGGATACCTTAATCAAGCATACCATGATTTTGGGGGAATAGAATATACGGGCTGCCTGTACGCACAAGCACGGCATTTAGCTGCACTTGAAAAAGTAAAATCAAAAATGCAAGAAGCAGGATTGGAACCAAGTTTAGAAAATTCAACAAATGTTTCTTTTGCAAACCCAAAAAAACCAGTTATACTTGAACTGACCATTGTGGAACCAATCGATTTAGTCCTATATGCAAAAAGTCAAAACTTTTCACCTGAAAAAACTAAAAGAATACTTGAATATTTAAAAAGATGGCATTCTGCTCAAGAACAGCATTAATTGTTGTCAAAGTTCAAACCTCCCATTAGGAAGTAAAGAAACAAAATCATCAATTGAGAAAATCAAGCCTTTCTTTTCAAACCTTTCTTTAAGTGTTTTGGCGGTTTTTTCTTTTGAAAGAGAACCCTGTTTTAATTCAATCAAAAAGTTACAATGCTTTTTTATTGCAGAAAGCGGACCGCACATTAAAGTTCTTTCGCGAGGAAAATAACCAACAGCACATGAGAGAACGGATTTTTTGAACCAATTACGCTCGCCGTAAATCATAAACGCCCCCGTACCTAAGTACTCCCCTGGTTTAGCGGTTTTTGAAACCTGCTCGGGCAGTACCGAATAAGCATCGGCAATCGGACGAGCCTCTTCCCAAGCTTTTGAAAAAGTAACCGCAAAAATTGCGGCTTCGTTCATTGTACTTTCTGGCGGAGTGAAATCTTCTTTTGGATTGGGATTCTGAATAAAACAATGCGGCGCGCCGAACACTTCGGCATGAAAATAAACATCCTTCTTCTTCATCCTGTTTTTTACAATCTCTTCGTTAGAATGAGCATCCTTACCACCAACAACAAGTAAATTATCAGAAGAAAAAAACCACCTGAAATTCTCAAACCACTTCCTCTGACGCAAAGAATTCTTCTTTACCGCTTCTTTTTTTGCCTCATTAAGTGCATCATTCTTTTTCTGGTTCAAAGCCTTCTCTTCAAAAATAGAAATAGCTTTCCTTAAACCAGCAACTTTTTTGCGCGCCTCTTTCGCCTCTTCAAAATAATAAGCGGCATTCTCATCAACGGATTTATTCAAATCAAGCAAAATATCCATACTCATCACAAAAAGTTTTTAAAAAACAAAATAAAAAAGCCGCTTTAATCAAGCGCGGCATTCTTTCTCATTATCTCAATAATTGAGTTTGTGCGCGAGCCTCTCTTAAACGTCGGTTCAGTCAAGTAAAATACCTGCCTATCTTTCACTATTTCATAATAATTTGGAATCTTTTTTACATAAGTCTCCTGCAAATTCTTATGGTATGCTTCAACATCCTCATAAAACTGAAAACTAATCACATTAAAATTCCCCGAACCCATTACAGAGTTCAACGCAAAAACATGAGGATCGTTTCTTGCAATATCCAAATATTTTTCCACAAGCGCGGGCTTTGAAAAATCAAGCTGCAAAAGCTCTACCGCTTCAAGCTTAAAACCAAGTTTCCAAAAAGCAATTTTAGGGCCAAAACCAGTAACAATTCCTTCCTTCTGGAGAAAATCAAGCGAACTCTTAATAGTTGCCAAGTGATAATCAGTTTTTGTTTTAATCCGCCCAATATTTGGATGCGACGCGCCCTTCTCAAGAAGAGCCTTTAAAATATTCAAACGAATTTCATCATTTACTTTCATCTTCTGCGCCAAAAAAACCACCTTTACGTCAATTGCAATAAAAGCACTTCATAGTAACAAATTATTACATGAAAAGATATTTAAGTGTATCTTTTTTCACATTATGTTTGAACCAATACTTATTAATAAAGTAGAACCTTATACCTGTTGTAAAAGAAATTTTTATGGGAGGTGTTGAAAGAGAGGTGTGAAAAATAAAAGTTTTTGGATGAAATTTTGGGGGTAGGCTCACCAGGCTTTAATTGGATCTAATTCTAATTCCAACCCCCTAATTTCAAAAAAAGTTTGAAAAAATAGGAAGAAATACTGATTTTTAGGATTTGATGGATAATGCTGTTGGGAATTCGTCGTTGTTATTAAAGATGAGAGAAATATTTAGCCAAAAATAAGTTTTTTGACTATTTGCGCGGTTTTTAGACCCTTTATTTTGGGTTTAATCCCCAAAATGCTTTTTGTGTTTAAGATAAATCCTCTCAAACAAAACCTGATTGGCGATAGCATGAACCGAATACACTACCGAAGTAATAACAACAAGAACCCAATAAACAAAAAGCATATCAGGCTTATCGGCAAAAAAAGCCACTACAAACTTTACTATTGAAACTGAAAAAGGAATCAGCGAAAAAAGAAAAACCATCCTGCCATTACTAAAAGATTCTTTAAGCGTATCCAAAAAAGAGGACTTTACATTATCATCCTTGAAAACAACAGTTGGAAATAAAAAATAAAAAAAGAAAATAAAGCTGAACGCCACCGCAAAAGAGAAAAGCCATGAAACCTCATTCAAATTAAAAAACAACAAAACTACTGAAAGAACCGCAGAAAGCGCTCCAACAATAAGCCAAGCGAGTATACCCACAAATAAAATTAACTTGAGCTTTTTTCTAACCAAAGAAAATGCTTTTGAAAAAGAAACTCTTCCCTCAAGAGCCGTCTCAACAAGACGAGGATACACCCCTGAAAAAATAATATCAAGAAAAAAAGCCACAGCAGAAACTATTAACAATAATAAAACATCAGAAAATAGCCCGCTAAAATCAGGAAGAACTGCTGATGAATGCGAGTAGAAGGAAGAAAGAACAGGGAGAACCTGTTTTGCTAGAGTAATACTCTTCAAAACACCAAAACCATAAAGAAGCGCGACAAGGAGTTTTGGGAAGATGAGTGAAGGATGCTTTAGCAAAACATCAATGGAAACTATAAGTGTTCCCCTAATCCCGTGCGGACTATGAACCATCAGGTAATACAAATACTTTTGGTTTAATAAACATTAAGATTAAACCCGATTTTGTGAGATTAGGCAAAATAAATGCATGCTAAAAAAGTCTCTTATTTCAAAAGTTTTTTTACACTAACTCTTTTTACGCGAGGCTTTTTTTCCTTTAATACAAGGGATTTTTTTACCGGCTCAGGAGCAGTTATGGATGGGGCACTTGAAGAAGAACTTTTTTGAGCGGATAATACTGAGGAAAGAACAGCAGTTTCCTTAGAAACCGAAGCAGAAGTTGTTATTGCCGCCAAAGTGCCCACTGTCTTCTTTACCCAATCCTTCTTTGACACACAATCCATTTTCAAACACATCTTGTAATTAAAACGCCCATTCTTTACATTAATCAAAGGTGCTTTACAATCAGGGCAACACTCGTTAAGCGGAAAAATCAATCCTTTCTGTGGAAGAGGATAAGTAACAGTACAATTAGGATACGCGCTACACCCAACAAAACGCTTTCCAATCTTGCTCTTACGCAACACAAGATTAGAACCGCAAGAACACAAACCAATTCTTTCACTAGAACGAAGAGCCGTTCTAAGTTCAAGTCCTACCACATCCTTATTTTTAAAAAGCGCATCCATTACTTTTCTTAAATCAGAACAAGACCCTTCGACAACCATAAATTGACTCTTCTTTCCCGCGGCAACACTATCCATCTCTTTCTCAAGACTCGCCGTCATCTCGGGTTTAGTCACAGTCTCACAATGCTTCTCGAGCGAATCAATAACCGCAAAAGCTACTTTACTAGGCTCAATACTTTTATTCCCTGAAATATATTTCCGCGCATAAAGCTTCTGAATAATTGAAGGACGAGTAGACTTTGTTCCCAAATTATTTTCTTCCATTAATTTAATTAACGAACCCTGACTATATCTCCCGGGCGGCTGAGTTTCTTTCTCATTTAAATCAAGCTTCAAAACCTTAACCTCATCCCCAACAACAAGTTTTGGCAAAAGCGATTCATTAAGCTCACTATAAGGATAAACCGCTTTCCATCCGGAAAACAAAATAACCTGGCCCTTTGCAATAAAAGGCTCATTAGAAATATCCAGTAACACACTTGTATTCTCCGTCTTTGCGTCCTCGCTAAGTGTAGCAAGAAAACGCCTGCAAATTAATTCATAAATCCTCCACTCCTCAATACTCAAAGCCTCTTTTTGAACACCAAGAACAGGATAAATAGGAGGATGATCCTTAGCTTCTTTTCCAGCAGAAGGAACAATTTCTTTTTGAGCAAGCACAAGCGCCACACTATCCAAAAGCGCCTTAACACTCGCAAGCTTATTTAAAACCTGCCTAAGATCAAGAGACTTTGGATAAGTAGAATTATCAGTCCTTGGATAAGAAGTAAAACCTTTTTGATAAAGCGTCTCCGCAATATCTATTGACCGCCCCGCAGAGAAACCAAGAGAAGTAGCCGCACGCAAAAACTCAGTAGTATTAAAAGGAACAGGCTTTTTTATCACACGAACACGAGTATCAATCTTTTTCACAACCCCTTTCTTTGGATCCTTATCAAAAACGGCCTGCGCCTTAACTTTGTCCCAAAACTTTTCCTCCTGATGAATAGCCTCAAAAAGCATTTCATTCTTCTCGCAATGCGCAACAACCTCCCAATATTTTTTATTTTTAAAAGCAAGACGCACCTTCTCTCTATCTACAATCAGAGCCAGAACGGGCGTCTGAACACGGCCCACACTCAAAAACTCTTTTCCAATCTGGCCCGAAACAATAGAAATAAAACGAGTCAAGACCGCCCCCCAAACCAAATCAATCTCCCTTCGGGCATTAGCAGAATAAGCAAAATTATAATCAAACTTTTCAAGCGAAGAAAAAGACTTATCCATATCCTCTTTAGTAATAGCTGAGAAATAAGCTCTGGAAATATTAATTTTTTTATTTACTGACTGCGCATAAGTGATCGCCTCAAGCCCGATGGACTCTCCTTCCCTGTCCGCATCAGTAGCAACAATAAAATTATTTGCTCCGCTTGAAAGCTCCTTAATCGCGTTAATAATAGCAAATTCTTTCTCTGCGTAAAGAATAATTTTAGGGTTAATTAATTCTCGAACATCAACTCCCCTCCAATTCGCGTACTTCTTTTCAAACTCAACATCAGAAATATGCCCGCGCAAAGGAATAAGCCTAATTTCATTACCCTTCCAGGAAAAATCAAAAACCCGAGCACCCAAAACAGTGGAATTCTTTACACTCCCGTCCGCCAAGCATTTAGCAATATTTTCTCCAGCAATCGCTTTCTCCGAAATAATTATATCCATCAATAATAACAAGCAAACGAAAAAAACTTAAATGCTTCATACGAATACGACAAGAAGGGAATTCGATAATATTAAATAAACTTCATAAAAAGAGTATTTTATATCTCTAAAGGAGGGTACCTTATGGCACTAAAAGACATACAAAATGATGTTGAAAAATGGACTTCACAATGGAAACCCCAATATTGGCAACCACACGAAATACTTGCTAGGCTCACTGAAGAAGTGGGGGAACTTGCTCGCGAAGTAAACCATATATGGGGACCGAAAAAGAAAAAATCTACCGAAGAAACAAACGAACTAAGTCAGGAAATGGCTGATGTTCTTTTCACCATATGCTGCCTTGCGAACTCTCAAAAAATAGATCTTGACACAGCATGGAAAAAAATGATTCAAAAATATGAAGAAAGAGATAAGAACAGGTATGAGAAGAAATAGTTTTGAGAAACAATAATACAAAAATACCTCAAAAAT
>JAPLVQ010000081.1:5845-11401 GCA_026397035.1 Candidatus Iainarchaeum sp. | reverse complement strand
GCCTCACAAAACCGTTGGTTTTGTTTGGTTGCAACTAGCAAAGGACAATATTTTGGTCAATTATTCTTGTCCTTCGTTATTAGATAACTCAAAAAAAGGATTAAAGCTAAAGCGCTCAAGAGTTGAATCATACTAATTAAAGTTCAAAGTATTTGTAAAAGAATTCTTCTATTTCTTCTATTGTTTTGCTTAATCCGAATCTGTTTCGCAGTACCGTTGCGCCAATCAGACCTTTACTCATTCCAATAAAATATGGACGTATATCATTGGTTTTTAGATTAAATTCTTTCGCATATGAAAGGAACTTTTTTCCTTCAGAAAATACTTCTTCAAGAGTTCTTTTTGGTTCCTCTTCTCCAATAAACAAGGAATTTACTTGCTTGAAAATAAACGCGTTTCCTATTGCTCCGCGTCCTATCATTACAAAATCGCATCCTGTTTCTTTTTTCATTTGTAAAGCGTCAGAAGCTTTTTTTATATCCCCGTTTCCTATAACCGGAACCTTAACATTTTCTTTTAAAAGCTTTATTTTTTTCCAATCTGCATCAAAAGAGTACCCGTCCTTTCCTAAACGAGGATGGAGTGTAATAGCATCAACCCCTGCAGCTTCTGCGAGCGTCGCAATTTCAAGAAAGTTTTCATTCTTTAGCCCGAGTCTCATTTTTAGTGTAACTGGTTTTTTTAGGGAGGCAGTCTTTTTTTCACTAGCCAAATTTATTGACCTGGCTCTAATAAGTTCTTCCTTCATCGCGCTAATTATTTCTCCAATGAGTTTTGGTTCATTCATCAGAGAGCAGCCATATTTTCCTTTCAGGGCTTTTGGAACTGAACAGCCGGCGTTCAAATCATATCCTGCAAAATGCATAGGGTATTTTTCCTCAACGAATCTAATCGCTTTTTTGAAATCTTGGGGATTTGAGCCGAAGAGTTGTAAAAACACCGGTTTTTCTTTTTCACTTACTAGAAGCATTTGTTGGGTTCTTTTGCTCTTCATAGTAAGGGCTTTTGCTGAAATTAGTTCTGTATAAGTAAGCGCCGCGCCGTACTCTTTTGCAAGCGTGCGAAATGCAATATTAGTATAGTCCGCCATTGGGGCAAGCAGTACTTCGCCTTCGATTCTCAAAGAACCTATCTTCTGCATTAATAAAAAATAAATGCGAGGAAATTTAAAGAAACTCTTCCAATAAAAACAATCGCTTTGAACAGAATTTTCTATATTTAAGGCAAGCATTTTTGTATTTAAAAACACCCTGGCTTTTTTCTTCAAAGAATGGGCTTTTATTACTTTACGGTCCTTTTACATTTAAAATGAATCATAAGTGCGGTATTTGCGGTTTTTCTGCCGAAAAAAACGCTGAACTCTTTTTATATAAAATGCTTCTTCAGCTTCAGCACAGAGGTCAGCTTTCCAGCGGAATTACTACTTTTCATCCTAATGATCCAATGCGGCTTAGGACACATAAAGATTTGGGTTTAGTAAATACTGTTTTTCGCGCCGAGCATAATGGAAAATTTCTTTCAATAATGAAAAATCATTCTTCAGGTAAAGGAATTGGCCATGTCAGGTACGCCACTAGCGGTGCGGATGATAAAACTTATGCCCAGCCTTTTGAAAGACCGCATGGAAGGAAAAATAAATGGTTCAGCTTTTGTTTTAATGGAAATATCGCAAATTATTCTGATTTGAAAACAGAACTTGAGAATGATAATTACCATCTTGTAAGAGACACTGATACTGAAATTATTATGCATTTGCTTTCAAAATCAATCAAGGAATCCGGAAGTCTTTTTGAAGCATTTAATGGAGCAACAGAAAGGCTTGATGGGGCGTTTAATATTGCTTTTTTGAATGCTGAAGGGTCTCTTGCTGCAACACGTGATCCATTTGGTTTTCGCCCGCTTTGTTATGCATTTAACGGAGAAAATATTGCTTTTGCGAGCGAAAGTATTGCGCTTTCTTCAATTGGCTTTTCCGATATTTTGGATCTTAAACCTGGAGAAATGATTTTAAGTAATAATGGTCATACTGAGGTTGAATCTTATACAAAGAGTCCAAAAAGCGCTTTTTGCTTTTTTGAATGGGTATATTTTGCCCACCCAGCGTCGGTGATTGAAGGTGTTTTAGTGTATAAAGCTCGTCATGGGCTTGGAATAGAACTTGCAAGTCTTGAAACTCAAAAAATTGATAAGGATTGTATTGTTGTTCCTGTTCCTGATTCTAGTCGTCCGGTTGGAGAGGGTTTTGCAGAAAAACTGGATCTTCCTTGTATTGAGGGGCTTATTAGGAATAGATATCTTGGAAGAACTTTTATTGAGTCAAATGATAGAGCACAGAAAGTTAAAGATAAATTTACTGTTGTTCGGCAGGTTATTGAAGGAAAAAAGATTTTTTTGGTTGATGATAGTATTGTTAGGGGAACCACAATGAAAAATCTGATTGTATATATCAAAAAAGTAGGAAAACCTAAAGAGATTCATGTAAGAGTTTCTTGTCCCCCTATTATGTGGCCGTGTTTTTATGGTATTGATATGAGTAGTCGTTCTGAGTTAATTGCCGCAAAATATGGCATTGAGGATAATGCTGTTGAAAATATTAGAATAGAGATTGGTGCTGATTCGTTAATTTACCAAACCCAAAAAGGACTGATTAGAGGAATTGGCATGCCAAAAGATTCTCTTTGTCTTGCGTGTTTAAACGGAGAGTATCCTACAAAAATGGGGGAAAAGTTAAAACTATTTTGCGGTAGCGGAAGAGCTTGCACTGACAAATGAACAAAATTTGTTAACTAAAAAAATAAACCTGCTTAAAAATTTTAGGTTAGGTTCAATTTCAAAGATTATTCAATCGTTATTACTGCGTCTACCGCATAACATCCGTTTTCGGTTACTATCACGGGATTTAGCTCAAGTTCTTTTATTTTAGGGTAAGTTTGGGCAATCAGTGAAACTGATTTTATCAGCTTTTTTAGTCCTTCAATATCATACTTTTTCTTTGTGCGCATTCCAAGCAGGGCTTTTGTAGCTTTTACTTCTAAAAGTATTTCTTCTATATCGTCATCATTGAGCGGCGCTATTTTTTGTGAGTAATCCTTTAGCGCTTCTACAAATATTCCTCCAAGTCCGTAAGTGATTGTTTTTCCGAACTCTGTTTCTATTGCGGAAACGAGTACTTCTTGCCCTTTAATCATTTCTTCAACGACAAATATTCCTTCAATTCCCAATACTTTAGATTTTTGACTCATTTCTTCAAATTCTTTTTCCAAAGTTTCTTTGTTTTGTATTCCTGTTTTTATTAATCCATAATCAGTTTTGTGGGCGAAACCGTTCGCAATTTTTAGTACTACTGGAAAAGCTATTTGCACATTTATTAGTTCGCTTTTATTTTTAATAAAAACAGTTTTTGGTGTTTTTACCCCATATTCTCCAAGGATTTTAAAAGATTCTTCAAGCGATAATTGTTTTTTTCCATTGAAAGCTTTTACAATTTCTTTTTTTGGTTTGGTTTTGAGTTCAAATACTTTTTTCGCAGATTTTCTGTTTTGGTGAGAGCATAATCTTGATAATGCTTTTATTCCTCTTTCTGGGGTGTCAAAGTCTATTACTCCATGTTCTTTTAGATAACGTCTTGGATGGGACACTAGTGTTCCTCCAATGAATGAGCAAATAATTGGTTTTGTTTTGTTTAGTGCAACAACAATATCCGCTACTCTTTCAGGGTTTGTCATGCTTTGCGGAGTAAGAAGAGTATATACTATGTCAATATTTGGATCAGCTATAAGAGTTTTTATTGCGGTACGGTAGTCAATTGGTTTTGCATCCCCGATTAAGTCAAACGGGTTTGATGCATGCGGGTTTATTTCCCGAATTGCCTGAATTGTTTTTTGAGAAAAACAAGAAAGCGTCATTCCTCTTGCTTCTACTGCATCGGCGGTTATCACTCCCGGTCCCCCTGCATTTGTAACTATTGCGATTTTGCAGGCTTTCATTTTTTTCATTTTTGAGAGGAGCTTTGCCATATCAAATAGCCCTTCGAGTGTATTTACCCGAATAGCGCCAGCTTTTTTGCATGCGACAGTGAATACTTCATCATCCACACTCATTGCCCCAGTGTGGGATAATGCGGCTTTTTGTCCTTCTTTTGATCGTCCCGCTTTTATTAAAACAATTGGCTTTTTTGCTGCGAGTTTTGCGGTTGATTTAATAAATTCTTTTGGTTCTTTTACTGATTCCATATAAACTAGTACTGCTTTTGTTCTTGGATCATTTGCAAGGTAATCGAAATACTGGGCTTCATTAAGAAATGTTTTGTTTCCTGTGGAAATGATTTTACTAAATCCTATTTTTTCCTGTCTTGCCCAGTCAAGCATTGCTGTACATAGCGCTCCTGATTGGGATACTAAGGCTAGATTTCCTTGGTGCGGATAATTTGGGGAAAATGACGCATTGAACCCATTTTCTGTGTTTATTATTCCAAGCGTATTTGGACCCACAATTGACATTTTGCCGCTTGCAATTATTTTTTTTATTTCTTCTTCAATTTTTTTTCCTTCTTCGTTTGTTTCAGAAAATCCTGCTGTAATTATTATGGCATTTTTTATTGACTTTTTCACGCATTCCTCAAGAACTTCCCCAACAAACTTTGCCGGGATTGCGATTATTGCGCAGTCAATATTACCGCTTACTTTCAAAACAGATTCGTATGCTTTAATTCCTTGAACTTTTTCTTCATGCATGTTTATTGGAATTATTTCGCCAAAGTAGCCTGCTTCAATAAGATTTTTTATTATAGAATAACCTACTTTTCCAGGAGTATTTGAAGCGCCGATTACGCATACTGTGCGAGGGTTAAACAATTTTTCAAGATCGGCTTTTTGTACTTTATCAGGCATTACAAACTAATTACTTTTGAGTATTAAAGCCTTTTTGCCCTCGGTTTTCTTTTTCCAAAAAAAGGTTATTTTTGAATTTTCTTCAAAAATTTAAGAATTCTCAAAAAATTCAAAGCTGCTTGTAAAATTTACTCTTCTTCAGCAAATTTTTTAATTGCATCAAAGTTTTCCACTATTAATCTTGCCTTTCCTTTGCCAAATTGGAATGGAAATGTATCCGTATCATTTCTTTTCAATATTATTAGTTTGTTTCCTTTGAATTCTCCATAATCAACAACCAAATTAATCACCTTAATTATTCTGCGTTAAAAATCTTTATAAAACTTCTTAAACCTTCCCGCCGGTATTGTACTTATGGATTCGAATAAATTTCCCTTAATTCCAGGTGCAGGACTTGACTCAGCTAATATAAATAATCCTGATTTAAGTCCAGTTATTGGGCTTGATTCTGCCAAGCCTGTCTCTTCTGAAAAGCTTGTTTCTGCCCAAATTATTCCTCCAGCAATACCTATTCCATCATCAACCACTTTATTTGTCGCTTCACTGCCTTCCCAATTGCCAGAAAAAATAGAAAAAATTGCTTTAGTATATTCTGCTCTTGATAAAGCAGGAATGTTGATTTTTGAAGAGATAAAAAAGATTGGTCTCCCAGACTGGGCTGTTCCTT
>JAPLVQ010000081.1:803-5804 GCA_026397035.1 Candidatus Iainarchaeum sp. | reverse complement strand
AGGTTTCAAAAGAAATAATTTTTGCGAATCTTTCTAAAATTAAGGAAGAAAAAGTTATTTTTCTTTCAAAACATAAAAGTGATTCTGGTACTAAGAGTCTTACTGTGCATATGATTGGTAATTTTAGGGACGCTAAGTTTGGCGGAAAATCAATGGAACTCTCAGGAGCTCTTCCTTGGATTGGGGCGAACTTTTTACGTTCTTTAAACGAAAAGAATGTTTCTTCTGGTTTAGGTAGCAAGGGTTTTACTGTTTCTTATGAAGCTACTCATCATGGTCCTTTTTCAAACAAGAAATGTGTTTTTATTGAACTTGGTTCTTCTCCGGCAGAGTGGGGGAATGCTGTTGCCGCGCGCGTGATTGCAGAGACTGTTATTGAGTCTACCTTAAAACGGGTTAGTGATAAAATTGTTATTGGTCTTGGGGGAGGACATTATGCTCCTGATTTTACTAAACTTGCTCTTCGAAAGAATTACGCTTTTGGGCATATTTGTCCCAAACACCATTTAGAGAATCTGAATAATAGTCTTATTCAAAAAATGATTAGACAAAGTAGGGCGAGCGAAATTATTCTTGATTGGAAAGGCTTGGGTAAATCAAAAGAACGAATACTTCTTCTTTGTGAGAAAGCTGCGTTACCAGTTTCTCGTGTGCAAAATCTGCTTAAGTGAAAAGCGAAAAAACAAAAGTGACTAAAACAGGGTGTCAAATATTTTTTTCCCGTCAACGCTTTCTAAAAATGCCCATCTGTCATCAACATATTTTTGTATTTTTACAGCAATATCGGGAGTCACATGCTTAAATCTTCCTTGTAACTTTAAATATTCTTCAACTGGTTTTCGCGCTTCGGGCTTTTGGTTTATTTTCACGACCCCGTCTTCGATTTCATATATTGGGTAAACAGTTGTTTCGTAAGCGAGTCTTGACACGTCTATTGCCATATTTGTTTCTATTTTCCATCCAGGCACGCATGGGGAGAATACTGTAATAAATGTCGGCCCGTTTATTGCGAGCGCTTTTTGCACTTTTCTTTTCAAATCAAACAAATCCATTACACTTGCTGTTGCAACGTATTTCGCCCCATGCGCCGCAATTATGAAAGGCAGAGGTTTTTTTGCTTCCTGTTTTCCGTGTATTACTTTTCCTGCGGGGCTCGTTGTGGTATTGGCATAAGGAAATGTTGCACTACTTCGTTGAATTCCTGTATTCATAAAAGCCTCATTATCAGTACACACATAAAGGAATTTTGTTCCGCGTTCAAATGCTCCACTTAGTGCGGCTAGCCCTATATCAAATGATGCTCCGTCTCCACCTGTTGCGATTACTTGTGTTTCTTTGTCTCCTTTATAATCTAGTGCTGCTCTTACTCCGCTTGCAACTGCCGCTGCATTTTCAAATGCGCAGTGTACCCAAGGCAATTCCCATGCTGTTTCTGGATAGGGAGAGGATACTACTTCCATGCATCCTGTCGCTTGTACTATAATTGTTTTTTCACCTGCTGCTTTTAATATATGCCGTAATGCCAGCGCTTCTCCGCATCCTGCACAAGCTCTGTGCCCGCTTGCAAAAAATTCTTTTTCTTCAATTCCAAGTATTGCCATTGCTATTCACCTTCTCTTCTTTGGACCTTTCTTTCTGAATTAATCCTAGTTATAAATTTTGCCAGTTCCATAAACTGTTCTCTTCTTAGTCTTGAATCTTCATTGTTACAATTTACATTTCTTTTTAATTCTGCTACAAGTTTCTCTCTTCTTTCAGGAATAATTGCTCTTGGATCAATTCCAAACTTCAATAATGCTTTATCATACCTTGTTCTTACATTCAGCATCTTGGGGGGATAAGTCCATTTCGCCCTTCTCCTGCCTGCGCGAACCATCTCATTTCACCTTAGCCAGCACCCTTCTTCTCCTTTTTCAAGTATTGAAAATGCTTTTTTTAATCGTACTCTGTCAATGTCTCTTCCGCCTAAACCGGCAACAAATCCTGTAACACTAACTTTTTCGCCTGCGAGTGCTGATTTAATATCGTTTGTTAATGCTCCTCCAAATCCTAGTGAAGCGTGTTTGTCTATTACTCCAATTCCTTTTAATTTTTCACATGCTTTTTTTAGTTCTTTTACTGGCATGGGGCGTACTGATTTTAGTTTTACTAGTCCCACTTTTTTTCCTTGTGCGCGTAATTCATCAACAGTTTCTTTTGCTGTTCCTATTACTGAGCCTACGCAGAGTAAAGCATATTTCGTGTCTTTCATATTATAAGTGTCAATTAGTCCGTCCCCGTATTTTCTTCCGAACACTTTTCCAAACTCTTCGTTTATTTTCGGGATAATTTCCAACGCTTTTTGCATCGCAACTTCTTGTTGTTCTCTAAACTCAAAAAATACATTTGGATAAGCTATTGGCCCGAAGCTTTTAGGATTTTTAGTGTCAAGGTAATGTACCGGTTTATATGCTGGCAAAAACGCATCCACTTTTTCATTTTTTTCTATTTGTACGGGTTCGTAGGAGTGTGTTAAGTAAAATCCGTCTATACAGACCATTACAGGAAGCAAAATATTTTCAGTCTCAGCAATTTTGTAAGCCATTATCATTGTATCAAATGCTTCTTGGTTTGTTTCGCAGTATAATTGTATCCAGCCTTGATCTCTTTCGCTCATCGTTCCAGATGTTTAAAGGTCCTGATATTGTTCTGTTTGCTACTGCCATTACTGCTGGAAACCTTGCTCCTGCCATTATTGGAAGTATTTCATGCATGTATGCTAATCCCTGTGATGAGGTTGCGGTAAACCCTCTTATTCTGGTAGCATACGCTCCATAAAGGGCGCTTATTGCTGAATGTTCGCTTTCTACGTGAATTAGTTTTGAATCAAGTTCGCCATTGAATACAAATTCAGAAAGTCTTTCAGGAATTAATGTGCTTGGGGTTATTGGGAATAATGGAAGTACTTTTGGTTTGCATAGCTTTACCGCTTCTGCTACTGCTGCCGAACCGGATATTACTACTTTTTCAGTCATTTCATTCCTTCCTTTTCATTAACTTTCTTAATCAAATAATTTCTTCAATTTATAATGTAATCAATTCTTCAATTTCTCACATAAACAATTCTTTATAGTAATCCCTAAACTCTTTTGGTACTTATTTATCCTCAACTACATGGCTTATTGCTTTTACAGGACATACTTTTTCGCATAGCAGACATCCTTTACAATAAGTGTGATTTATTTCAAATTTCCCATCGGTTTCTCTTTTATTTATTGAAGCATCGGGGCATATCATCCAGCATTTTCCGCACTTTATGCATTTTACCAAGTCAATTGTTGGTTTGTATGTTCTCCATTCCCCTGTTTTGTAAACTTTTGTTGAGCCTGGATTTATAATTACTGCTCCTTTGTTTAGTGTAATTTGTTCCGGCAAATAAAAGTCACAGGTTTTTATTTTTTCGGCAAGACGAACTTTTTTGGAATTATTTTTCAGCTTCGCGGTTTTTCTAGTCATAATTTCACTTCAATTTTTAACTTTAATAAATTTAATAATAAATTTTTCTTTTTCTAACTTATTTTTTCTGTTTCGCGATATTATAAACTTCTCTTACTGCGGCAATATTTTTTTCTACCGCGCTTCCTTTTGACCCCATTTGTTGTTTTATTGCTCCTTCTAAACCTAAAAGACTTACTTCATCAGTAAGTGCAGCAAGTGCTCCTAATGCCGCAATATTCACAAAAGGTTTTCCCATTATTTTTATTGCTATTGCTGTAATGTCAACACATTTTACTTTAGAGGTTGTTTCAATGCACGCTTCTTTCTCTGTTTTGCTTGAATTAAGAATCACTAATTTTGAGACTTTTTCGTTAAAGTGCCTTGAAAGTGTCGGGTCTAGTATTATTGCGTAATCCGCTTCGTAGACTTGTTCGCGTAAATTTATTACTTTGTCATCAATTCTACAGTAGCTTTTTACAGGTGCACCCATTCTTTCTACTCCAAAATTAGGAAAAGCAAGCGTGTGTTTACCATCATTAAAAGCGGCTATCGCTAGGACTTGCGAGCTTGTAACCGCCCCCTGCCCTCCTCTTCCCATTATTAATATTTGTTTCATACAATCCCTTGAGCTTTCTTATTAATCACTTGCATTAACTTTAACCTATCACCAAAACTTTATCCCTAACTTAATTCAACAGGCATTCAGCATTAATAATTGAATCAAAAGGGTTTAAAATTAACCCACCCTGATATAACACAATATATTGTCTTATTGTACTATTTTAAGTGTTTGGTGCAAATAATCCGTTTAATTTATTTTTTCTTTAAGAAAATATTCAGAGCTCTAATTTTGTGCACTTAATTTTTCCTCCCAGAATTACTTTTTTGAGGTTTCCTTCTGTAAAGAGATTAAATATTTCACAAGGTGTCCCATTTAATTGTTCTGCGAGTTTTTCTAGTTTTCCTTTCATTCCGCCTGTAACATCGGTTGAGTTTGATTTACTTGCTTTCTTTAATACTTCAGCCAAGTTTTTTTTGTTGATTTCTTCAATAAGTTCCGCATTTTTGTCTAATTTCGGGTCAGCGGTGAATATTCCGTCAACATCAGTTCCCATTATTACTTTTGCCGGAATAAGTTGCTTTGCTAGATGCGCCACTATTACATCTCCTGACATCGGACTCCAGTTTAGTGTTTTGTCTTTAACCATTGTTCCTGTTGTTACTGGGATTAATCCGTTGTCAAGCGCTCTTTTGTATGGTGCTGAGTTAAAGCTAATTGCTTTTTTATTGTCTTGTTCGCATACGTGATATCCCGGGACAAGTTTTGTTTTCAGCCCTTCTTCATTGAGTGCTTTTACTACTTCTTCTGCAACAAACCAACAGTCTTCTATGGTTACCTGCAGGCCTTCTTCCTGTAAAGGTGTTTTTATGCCGTTATTCAGATTGTATTTTATGACATTTAAATGCCCAAAAGGACCTACTCCGCACACGAGCACTATTTTAAGAAAAGGTTTTTTCTTCAGC
>JAPLVQ010000081.1:0-781 GCA_026397035.1 Candidatus Iainarchaeum sp. | reverse complement strand
TTCAGCGCTTGGGCTAATTCGCTTGCCGCTCTTTTCAAAACTTCATAATTCATCTCAAACTTGCCTTCGGCTTTTCTTGTTATTGAGGAACCGCCGAATTTTATGACAACCAGATTTTTCATATATCAACCTTCGCAAAATCAAATAATAAACTTATCTTCTGCCTATTATTCTCTTCTTTGCCAGCGTTTCTCTTAATTCAGCATTTGGGTTTAATGCCCTAAATCTTAACGCCTTTCTTTCACCGGTTTTGTGTTTCAATCGAACTCTTTTTGTAAATGCTAAATCTGAAATACTGTCCCCAAAGTAGGTTGTTCTTTTTGGATCTAGTTTAAACATCTTGACAATTGTTTTTACTGCGTTTTGTTTGAATTTATCCAAATCGGGGTTATATTTCCCCGTATATATTCCGTTTCTTGAACAGAAACGCAGTCCATAAACATAAGAAAAGCCCAATTGTTTTTTTAAAAAGCTTATGCATTCAATAGGGGATAAGCTTACGGCAAAAGTTTTTCCTGCCCTTTTTTTGGCTTCAATGAGTTGTTTAGCATTCTTGAGAATCTTGCTTTTACTATTTGAAACCAATCCTTGAGCCTCCGCAATCACTCTCAAAACTCTTTGTCCTTTGATTCCTTGTGCATAAGCCTCAAATACTTTAGATGCGAGAAGGGAGTAATCAATCTTGCCTTTTCTATATTCCGCTACAGCAAGTTGCATTTTTTCCCAGGCAGATTTGCCAAACAATCCTTTTTCGTTAAGGCGTTTTGATAAATCATAGGCA
>JAPLVQ010000038.1 GCA_026397035.1 Candidatus Iainarchaeum sp. | reverse complement strand
CCCCACTCCGCATCATTTTTCAAATCAAGATATCGGGCTTCAGTAACTTCGTTTTTTCTTTTATTACCTATTGGGTGGTCTTCGTCTGACAAAATAAGTCTTTCCCTTAATTGGTGCTTTTTTCGATAATCATGGTGCGCATCATAAAACTTCATTAATAATTCAAAACCTTTTTTCCTTGTAGAATGAATCCTCACAATATCTTCTTTAGTCATCGTGTTTTCAATATCAAACCACATTGCCTTAACCCCGCTTAACCCCTCATAATACTTAAACGCATGAGACTGCTTGTCTGACTGCTTTATTTTTTCAAGCTCTTTTATAGTGCTTGTAATTGTTCTTTTTTTTTCATCAAGCACAAGTTGTTTTTCTTTCAAAATCTCGTTAAGCGCCTGAGGGGGTGAGGCGAAAAAAACTTTAAAGTTATTTTTTGTTTTATAACCGGCAAGTCCCCTACTTATCAAAGATTCAAGCGCGTGATAAATATTCGAGCTAGCAATACCTGTTTCTTTACAAAGTTCGCCAGTTTTACTTTCTCCTAGTTTTAGAAGCGCAATGTATAACGTTGCTTCTTGTTTTCTCAAACCCAATTCCTCTAATTTTGAAGGTATTTTACCTATTATATTCATGCTACTACTTATGAATAGTAGCAAATATATAACTTTGCCCCAAAGCGAGTCTTCTTTATCTGAGGGGTGAGTAAAATGAAAGGAATAAAATTAGGAATTGCGGTGCTATTGCTTTTAGCA
Source organism: Candidatus Iainarchaeum sp. (assembly GCA_026397035.1). GTDB lineage: Archaea > Iainarchaeota > Iainarchaeia > Iainarchaeales > JAAZKV01 > JAAZKV01. Next base: position 4,446 of record JAPLVQ010000038.1, on the reverse strand, counting down.
ATATCTATTTTGGGTGTTGCGTATTTAGGCAGCGAGCAAACAGGAACGTTTAATTTAGGTTCACGAAATACAACTGCAAGAGAAGTTAGAATAGGAATAATTGATGACTTCTCTGGTTCAGGAGCACAATGGGGGGAATCAGAGCGAGCGGGTTCTGAACTAGCTGTTAAAGAACTTAAAAGTGAGGGAATTAATACAAAACTCATTTTTGAGGATTATAGACTAGATGCTGCATTAGCTGCAACAAGCGCGCAAAAACTGGTGAATTTTGATTCAGTTGATGCAATATTCTCTGAATATGTTCCAGCTTCAGTTGCGGTAAGCTCTGTACTTAAAGACAAAAATATTATTCATATATACTGTGCAGGATCAGTTTCTCCATTAGCTGAAAATTACAATATTAAAACATTTATGGATTATGCAGAGAACTGCAAGCAATTGGCTTTGAAATTCAAAGAAAAAGGAGTTCAGAAGATAGGCGTACTAAAAGCCCAGAAAGAATTCGGCGAACTTTGTTTAAATGGAGTAAAAGAAGTTTATTCAAATGTCTCAATTGAGGAATATGCTGGTTTAGGAGAAGAAAAAGACGTGCGAACACAAATAGTGAAACTAAAAGCTGATGGGATTGAAGCATTAGTTCTTCCAGGAATAGAGGACGACTTGCTTTATTCACTAAAAGCAATGAAAGAACTTAACTTTATAGTTCCGTTAGGGCTTTCAAGTGAAGAGAATACCCAAAGAGTACACAATGAATATAGTGATATGCTAAAAGGAAGCTTAGTTTTTGGATACAAAGAAGTTTCTCAGTGGTTTAAAGAAAAAATTGATTTAGAGTTAGGTAAAAAACCGACAACTTACGAACCGGCAGCACTTGGCTACATTCATATAAAACAACTTGCGCGTGCGATTAATGCCTGCCCAGCAAAAGATCTTAATTGTATTAAGGCAAGTGTGCTTGCTTCACCAAGTGAAGAACTCTTGGGGTTTAGGGGTTTTGTTGACAGAAAAGCGGTGTTTGACATTGAGCTAAAGGAGCTACAGTAAACTTTAAATTTGTTGCTGGCTTTGTTCGCGTTTTGCAACTAGCCAGCGCAGTTTTTACCAATTATCTCTAATGCTGGCTACGGATTAATTTTATATTAAGTTAAATCCTTAATTTATTGAACTAAATGATTGAAGCATACATTATTCACTTACTTATCCTAATAGGGATTTACATAATTCTTTCCATTTCACTTCAACTAAGCATTGGATTTACTGGCTCGTTTAATTTAGGGCACATAGCTTTCTTTTGCATTGGGGCCTATGTCTCAGCACTTCTCACGCTAAATGGCTATCCCTTCCTTTTGGGCTTAGCGCTTGCAGGGATAATATCAGCAATATTTGGTGTGGTGCTAGCAATCCCGACAAACAAACTCAAAGGAGATTATTTGGCTCTTGCAACTTTAGGATTCTCATTTGTTGTATATGCAATCGCGCTCAATTGGATGGAATTAACACGAGGACCGCTCGGGCTACCTGGAATACCAAAACCAGATATTTTAGGAATAGTATTCTCTGACAACTCAATGTTCTTGATTCTCACTTTAGTAATTGCAGTAATTTCATATTTAGCAATAAAAAGAATCACAATTTCTCCTTTTGGGAGAGTTCTAGGCGCAATGAGGGATGATGAACTTGCTGCAAGAACTTTAGGTAAAAGTGCGTTTAAAGCAAAAACAATCTCGCTAGCAACTGCAGCATTCTTTGCAGGAATTGCAGGTTCGTTATATGCGCACTATATTACATTCATTGACCCAAGTTCATTTGCATTCATGCAACTAATCCCGCTCCTAGCAATAGTAATAATCGGGGGATTAGCATCGCTAGAAGGAACAATAATCGCCGCAATTATTATAATTCTCTTGCCAGAACCGCTTCGCTTCATTGGCTTTCCGTCAAGCGTAGTAGGCCCAGCAAGACAAATAATTTACGCGCTCCTCTTGCTTGCGATTTTATTATTGAGACCAAAAGGAATAATGGGGAAAATAAAGCTAGAGTGAGTGAAATTGCATGACACCAAGCAAAAGACCAGCGATTAGAAATTTAAATTACAAAAACCTTTTGGGGGATTTTTATGGTGCCCAAGGGAGTGATAAAAGAATTCCTTTGCCAAAGTTCCGGCAAATAGCAAAACTACTTCTTAAAGAAAAATTATCGCATTCAGAAGTAGCAAGAAGGGCAACTGCTGAAGGAATCAAGATTAATAACCAACGTGTCGGCAGAATAGCCCATTTTTTAGGGGTTAGCCATTTTAATCACCATTATGTTGCTGCCTCAAAAAGTAACAGAGTCTCAACAAAATTTCCTGAACGAGTTAATACATATTTATCATTAAGGCTTCAGAAAAAAATGTCAGTAACTGATGCAAGCAAAGCAGTCGGGGTAAGCGATGAAACTGCAAGAAATTGGGAAAGAAGGTTTTCAAGAGAACAAAAACAACGGCTTAAATCCGAATCAATAAAAATAAAGAAAACGCACTCTAATGCAAATCTCGCAAGAGCACTACTGGAAATAAGAAACCCAGATGGCACTTTTAAATTCCCTCCAAGAGTAGTTTCCCAAGCAGCAGGGATGAGTATTAGCGCAGTTTATAATGCAAATTCGATTCAGCCAAAAATAAGATCCGAAACAGAGACAAAAGAAGTTGCCAAACGTTTTGTTGGTAACGGCTGGCGTAAAATCCCGCTTCTGCTTATAGAAGCGAGAAAACTTACTCCTGTACTTAAAGCCAGAATAACTTTGGCAGGACCCTTAGAACTATTAGACCGTTTGTCGCAAATGAGTGAAAATAAAAAAATGCTTTTTGAAATTCGCCTGACAACAGCATTGAATAAAGCAAGTGCTCCGGCTCAAGTAATAAACAATAGCCTTTTGCTTTTTAAGAAATTATTTAAGTCAAAAGATCTCGCAATGCCTTTACATGAATTTAATCAAATGTTTCCTGAAAGTGGACTTTTGGAACAGCTTTTAAAAGTCAGGACAAGCGACGGAACGAAAGTATTTTTGTCGTACAAAGGATGGATAATGCTTGACGGGGAAGTTGAAAGATACTGTTGAAAGCATATAAAGCTTTTATAAATTGGGTAAACTTATTCTTAATAAGGTAAATTTTCAAAACTTAATTAAAATTATTAAAACTTAGTCCAATACTCTTAGCATCAGGGCCAACAAGAGCTTTTTCTGTACAAATAAGATGCAGCTCAAGTTCAGAAAGGGGCCGGATTTGACTTTCTTTTGGGACATTCGGCATCGAATCCATGACTAAAAAATGAGTTCCGACTTTGAAAATCGCAGTNNGAAAACCAAGTTCCTTAAGCGCAGCAACAGAAACATGCGCATAATCCACGCAACCGCCAATTCTTTTCAAACCCAAAGCTTTTTCGTCCTTTTCAAGAGGAATATGAACTTCATTTTGTGCAAGAACACTCTCAGCGCTCCTAGAAGCATAAGTTTTCTTCAACACTTCTAAAGAAACCCTTTTCATAGGAATGGCTGAAATAATTTGACTTATTCTCATCAACTGAAACAATTTTGAATCAGAGTTAGTTGAAGAAATTAATTTAGAAACATTCTCTCCAGGATTAGTTAAAGTTCCTTTACTTTTTTTGCCCATCCTATTAAAACTTTTTGAAAATTGCCTAAACTCTTTTGAAGCAATTAATTTATCGCGCGGGATAATATACCCTTCCTTAAGCGGGGCACTTTTAGCGCGCTCGCGCTTCATTTCACTTGAAGTAAGAGTACGCTTTCTCGGATTGTTCATGAAATATTATTCCAGCAAGTTATTTATTAGAGTATTGGAAGAGTTTAATTTTTTGTTTTTTCTTTTTTTTTTCAATCTGTATCCTTGTTTTTGATGCTTTCCAGAGCAAATTAAAGTACTGCTTGTATGATTCTGCGATTTCTTTTCCCCTGATAAGTATTCCAATAGGGCTTTTTGACCACATTGCGATGAATACCTTGTCTTCATATACTGCGGTTGTTGAAGGGAAAACAAACTGACTTGGCAGATACCTTATTTTGTAAATATTCGGAACTTCCTTATCCTGCCCAAGAAATTTACTGCTCATAACCGTAAGCAGGACTTTGCCGTTTTCAGCCAATCTTTGGTGCCAGACGTCATAATAATCCGGAAAAGTTTCCTTAAATCCCCACCCTGAGGCAAAAAGACAAATATTTGTTTTTGATTTGGTCATATCAACAAAAATGTTTCTTATTCCGATTTGATCTTTGAGAATAATTGCTTCCTGTGGGGCTTTTGCAATAGCTCTTTGGGAATTAAGCAATGGAAGTGCTTCTTCAATTATCCTCTTTTTTTCTTCAATTACGCTGAGAAACCGCTTTGGCTCAGTTGCCTCATATGTCTTTCTTTTCCCAACAAGCGCGTAATACACAAGTCCCTTC
>JAPLVQ010000178.1:2027-3597 GCA_026397035.1 Candidatus Iainarchaeum sp. | reverse complement strand
TTTTCGGGGCAAACGATTACTGGAAAAAAATGTTCAAACTCATTGAAAAAGAATACCCCTTGCCTTGCAACGGGAAAAACACTTACCAAACTATTTATGTGAAAGAACTCTCGCGCGCAATAAAAATCGTGCTTGAAAAAGGAAAAAGTGGGGAAACTTATTTGGTTTCCGGAAAAGAAAAACCAACGCTAAACGAATTCTGCAAGATTGTGCAGGGAGAACTCGGAGTGAAACAGAAAGTGAAGCATATCCCTTCTTTTATTGGAATAATACTTGGAAAACTTACCGGCGCAAAATTATTGACAATGGAAAACATCAGGCACATAAGCAAGGAAAGAAACTACGATACACGAAAAATAGAGAAATTAGGTTATGTGCAAAAGACCACATTAGAAAAAGCAATAAAAGAAGTTGCAAAAGAATTTAAGGAAGAAAAATTATAAATTCGTTGCTTCTAAAATTAAAAAAGCAAAATAAATTTAAAATTGAAAAAAATAGCTCTTTGTGTTTTACTTTTTGGCTTTTGCACCCTTCTTCACAGCTTCAACCAGCTTCTCTAACTTGGATTTAATCTCAGCATCTGATTTTGTTTTCTCTATCGCAGAACCAACATGAACAATATCCGCCCCACTAGAAATACAGTCATATGCAAACTCTGGAGTCCTTACCCCCCCAGCAACTACCAAAGGAACCTCAATTGATGATTTAGTTTGAACAATCATTTCTTTTGGAACAGGCTCAGGAGCACCCCCGCCTGATTCTAAAATAATAATCTTTGAACCCATATACTGACCCGCAAGCGCCGTAGCCGCCGCAAGATAAGAAAGATTTCTTGGGATTAACTGGGCTCTCCCCATAAAACCAACAGCCCTGCCTGGTTCTACTATAATATAAGAAGTCGGAATAACTTCAAGCCCCATTTTCTTTATTGGAAAAGACGCTGCGGTCTGTGCGCCTGAAATATAATAAGGATCATTACTATTCAGCATAGACATAAAGTAAGTAGCGTCGGCGAGCTTTGAGAGAGTAGCAATATTACCTGGGAAAAGAATTGTCGGCAAGGCGGACTTATTTTTGATGGCAGTTAGAGTATCATCAAGAATTTTACCTTGCGCACCAAGCGAACCACCAACTGCAATTGCGCTAACACCCGCTTTCTCTGCAATCTTTGCCGCATTACCTGCTTCTTCAGGAGACTGGTTGGGCGGATCAATCACAAGGAAAAGAAGCCCAGCTTCCTCCTTTAGTTGCACCAAAAGCTTGGAATAAACCTTACCATCCTTCATAAAAAACACCAATTATTCTTTTTTTCCTTTCATCTTACTTTTTAACTCTTTTACCCAAATGAGATCCCTCTTGCTACCCCACTTCTGACCGAGTAATTGCACAGTCCCATCACGAAGAACCTTATTTACCGGCCATGCAATCAACCTGCCTCTCTTTGCCACAGTTGGTTTTACAGGCACAAACACCACTAACAAAATTAAGAAAAAAGGAGTATAAAAAGGAATGCTTGGGGGGCAAGAAAAAAAAAAAAAAAAACAAGAAAAGCTGTTTTATGTACGGTGAT
>JAPLVQ010000178.1:0-1966 GCA_026397035.1 Candidatus Iainarchaeum sp. | reverse complement strand
CACAGTTCTTTAAAAGCGGAATCATTTTTTAGAACAAAACCACGATTCGCGAAAAGAGGAAACCCTCCTGAAAGATTACCAAAATTATTGCAAGCAGAAGAACAATTGAAAAAGGACGTTAGTAGACTGCAAGAAAAACTTAAATTAGGATGCCAACCCCACGTTGCGCAAAACACAAAAAGACAATTATACTTAAGAGCACTAAGAATCAAAATGCTACTAAAGACGCACAGAAAGGGAGCTGAAATGCCCAAACTAGTGGAAACAATTAAAACGTTGCCGACAATAAAGAAAAAACAAAGACCCTCGGTGAAAACTAAGAAAAGAAGAAAAGACCGGAATACAAGGCTGCTGGTCGAAGCAAGAGAGACCGCGTGGACTTATAAAAGATGATTGTCTTAAAAAGGCCCTTTAAAGTCAGTCATTCCAAAAAAGATTTTCTGTCTTTTAAAATACTTCCAAGCGAAGAAAGGTTTGAGTAGTAAAATATGTTGTTTATTTGCTCCTCAAAAACCCCTGGAAGTTTTTGTTCAATACAACGCTCATCAATAAACAAGTGGATATTCTTTAATTTTGGATTCTTAAAAGCGCCATACTTTTGGTGATATTTGATAAAAGAAATCTCTATTAAGGAGCCGGGAGAAAAGCCAAGGCAAATTACAGAAAGCGCCTGCTTGGAAAGATCTGCACTTAACTTATACCAATCACCATTAATCGGACGCAAAGCGTACTTTGGAAAATTTTGTTCAATGTGAACAATTCCATAATAGTTATCTTTATTTGGATAATACGCAACGGGCTTTTTCCCTTTCAATTTTCCAAACTCAAGAGCAATATCGGTAAAAACCCCGTCACTGGGGGTAACTATTACATTATCAAAATGCTTTGAAAGGAATTTAGCATAATCAGAAACAAATTTATTATAGTCTGACTCCTTGATTTTACCAAAACACCAAAGAGCGCTCCTATCACTAACACCAATTAATACACAATCCATAAATATTAATTAGAAACACCAATATAAAAAAACAATCCTTAAACAACTAATTATGCTGAGAAACGCCCCTAAACCTAATGCCCCTAAACTGCCGCCCCACAAGGCATTACTTCAAAGCGCACTTGGGAAATTTGATTATTTACAAGGCTTGGGCAAAGAAGGGCTTTTGGAAACAAGAACAATGGCCGGGAGGATTTATTTTAGAAAAAAGTTAATCACAGAGAGAAAACTTACAAAGAAAAAGGCACACCAACAAATATTGGAAATGTCTAACTCGCTGAAATTTGTCAATGAACTGCTTAGAAAACATGGAAAAAAACCGCTTACAAGAAAAGAACTTTATTCACTAATAACACACGGAACCAAAAATCACCGGCAAAAAACAAAAGAAAGATTATAAAACAATTGCGACAGAAGAATACTTAAGAAGATATCAAGAATGCCTGAAAAAAGGGAACAAATATGACTGAAAATACTACCTCGCAAATAATTACTGAAATCGCTCAAAAAACAGGAAAAAGCGAAGAAGAAATTAGTGCGCTAATTGAGGCAAAAAAAGAAAAATTCTCGGGACTACTTACTGAACAAGGAGCGGTATTTATTGTGCAAAAAGAACTTGGACTGAGAAAAGAAACGCTTGAACAAATACCAATCAACCAAGTAACCGAAGGAATGAAAGGAATAGAAATAAAGGGAACTATTGAAGCGATTTATCCTATAAAAGAATTTGATAAGAACGGAAAAAAAGGAAAATTAAAATCATTCATACTGGGCGACGGGACAGGAGAAGTGCGCGCTACACTCTGGAATGACCAGGTAGATATTTATAATTTAACAAGAGGAAGCGAAATAGTAATGAGCAATATAATCGCGTCAAAATACAACGAAAAAACACAAGTAACGCTTGGATTTAACGGAACAATAAACGTGATCAGCAGAAAAGAAGAAGCTTTTGAAAAAATATCGGAA
>JAPLVQ010000012.1:5873-7409 GCA_026397035.1 Candidatus Iainarchaeum sp. | reverse complement strand
AGCCTCAAACGCATATTTGGTGTTGTCACCAAACGACGCAACACCACAGTCTACACACAAGTACTATGCAGAATAATTCACAACAACCGAAGAAAAACCAACTACCACAATTTAAAAACAACTAATTAATACGCAAAGCCCTAGTTGCCATACTCTATAGCTATGCCACCAATCATGCCCTGTAGTTTCTCCTGCAAGTGTTTTTTTAACAAAAAAAGCTGCATTTTCAATTATTTTTTCTTCATTTGGCATAATTGAAGCTATGATTAGAATTATTTATAAATCAGAATTAATTGGCGGTCCATAATTTTTTCATCTCAGTTCAATTCCTTCCCGCGAATTTTTTTATTTATTAAAATAAATTCTCTCCACAAGTCAGGCAGAGGAATTAAACCGTTAGATATATGCGACCGCCGCAAGGAGAATATTTCCGGCAAATTACTGCCAAAAGATATTTAACTCCTTAAAATGGATTTGTTTTATGAATAACGCGTTATTTTTGGATTTAGACCTTGGTAAGCAGAAGGAAATTTTGCTGTATTTCAAAAAATTGCTTGGAGTTACTTGGGTTGATTTGTCAAAAATGTTGAGGGTAAACAAAAGCATGATGTTTTTTTATTGCAATGATACTTGCAGGATGCCGTTTAGCCACATAGAGGTTTTGTGTGATCTTACAAATTCTGACATTAATAAATTTATTTCTCTTAAAACAAAAGAGATGTCTTTTTGTCATGAAACTGTGATTAAACGACCAGTGCATAGCGATAGCTTGGCTGAGTTTTTAGGGATTTTGTCAGGGGATGGATGCATTACTAAAACAGGGTATTCAACTTATGTGACTTGTGGGGCTGTTTTGGATTTAGAGTATGTCTCTAAAGTAGTTCGTTTCATGTTTGTTGAGTTATTTGGCGTATTTCCAAATATAAGGTTTCAGAAAGGGGCGGTTCATTGTAGAGTTTATTCAAAAAGGTTGTATACATTTCTAACAAAAGATTGCAGCTTTCCAGTTGGCGAAAAGAAGGGTAATTTGAAAGTACCGGTTTGGATTAAGGAAAACAAAAAGTATTCAACAGCTTTTCTAAGAGGGTTGTTTGATACAGACGGGGGAGTTCACAAGCATCACAAAAATTCAATCCAGCTTGGGTTCACTAGTGCGGATAAAGCTTTTTTAAAACAAATTTTTGAGACGCTAAAATCAGTTAAATTATGTCCAAGACTTGGTGAAAAGGACGTGTGGATTTTTGGGAAAGAAAATGTATTTCGTTTCTTTGAAGTTGTTAATCCAAAGAACCCTAAGCATTTATTTAAGTTCCATGAGTTTTTAGAAATTGGAGTAGTCCCGCTTTCTAAAGACCTTTTATGCGGGAGCCGGGATTTGAACCCGAGCTCCAGCCTAGCTGCAAATCTTCTCTTCATTTGAGAGTTTCTGGCAAGGCTGAGTACTAACCAGCTATACTACCCCCGCAGAGGATACTCAATTATTTCTTTTTGCCAAACCCTTTTAAATCCTCATTTCTTGGTTTAACAAATTAGTTC
>JAPLVQ010000012.1:651-5828 GCA_026397035.1 Candidatus Iainarchaeum sp. | reverse complement strand
GTGATTTTATACGTATCTTTTATTCACTAAGAACAGCCCTAATAGTACTATAGTTATTCCCGCGAGTAGTCCCATAATTATTGCGATTGGACTTTTTAGAATTGAGTCTGTTGATGTTTGGCCTTCAGTGGGGTTTTGTATTTGCATTTCTATTGTTAGTGGGGTTTGTGTTTGTGTTGGGGTAAACAGTTTTGACTCTATAGTGACTACTCGTTGATAATATTTTTCGGTTTTAGTGTCTATATTAATATCATAATATGGTTGTGTTCCTTCATTCATTTCTCTTGTAATTACTTTTGAGTTTGTTGCTGGAATTGTTTCAGTGATTTTATCATCATCATTTCCGCTTGTAATGCTTATTTTTATGTCTTCAGGAGTTTGATAATAATTAGTCGCTTTTATCCTGATTAATACTTTGTTAGAGTGCGCTATCGGAGTAATATCTTCGATTACCGCACCAGGGGGTTGTGTTTGATCTGTTTTTATTATTGTTATTTCTTTTTGAAATGGGGAGGAAACACTGTTTACAGTTAGTACGCCTGTTGCTTCTTGGTTGTTTTGCAGTTCAAGTATCGGCATTATTTTGAATACAACCGTTTTTTCTTCAAAAGGAGCTAGGGTGATTTCTTTTTTTCTTTCTTGGATTAATATTTCTTTATATGTTTCTCTTATACTTACGGGTGCCATGAGTATACTGTTGGTTTTATTTTTTATTTTTATTTCGAAGTCATTCCAGATATTTGTTTTTAATGTGCTTGTGTTTGAACTTAGTTGTACAACGTTAAAGAATTCTTTGTCGCTTATTTTTACATTTGGTAATTTGCTTTGCGTGTCAAGCGAGCAACTGGCGTTAGCGGGGTAAATACACCGTGCATTTGAGTTCGTAATATCATCAAATGCACCGAGTTTTATGTGCATTGCGTCAACAAATCCTGTTTCGCCAAATGTGGGGTCAGAGGGTATCCAAATATTTAGCGGTTCGTAATATGTTTCTACCCATGCGTGGTTTCCCCAGTCTTTTCCATCATAAGTTATTCCAATTGCTATTCTTGTTGGAACCTTTTTTGCACGAAGGATTGCCGCCGCGAGGTTTGCGAATTCATCGCATACCCCTTTTTTGTTCACAAGGGTTTCTGCAGCAGATTTTTGTTCTAAATAGTATTTTCGAAAATCATCCCCGGTTGCATATTCAACATAATTATTTACCCAGTTTACAGTTTGTTTTAAGGTTTCAAGCATACTCTTTCCGAGTACTTTGTTATAAGTGAGTGTGAGTATTTCTGGTCCGGCGCTTTCAATTTTTTCGCTTGGTTGGATATATTTTTTTACTCGTTCTCCGGCTTCGGGTATTATGTATTTCGTTAGCGGTGTGATTAAAGCGCTTGTTTGGATGTTTGCGGTGATTTCATAATTAAAGTCTCCGTTTTGGGTTATGTTGAATACAGCGTACTTGTTGTTGAATTCATCAAGCACGTAAGTCGGTTTGATTATTGTATCATTAATAATAAGTTCTTCTTTTACTATTTCGACTTTTTGGTATTCGCTTTCCTGAAAAGTTATTGTTTGGAGTTTTGCTTCTTCTCCCGCTGCAAGTCCGCTGATGTTTCCCTGACCGTATAATGTTACTTGGGTTGTTAATTCCGATATTGTTGAGGGATATATTATTTCTTCCGCAAAGTAAAACGGCGCAATTAAGATTAGTATCATTAACCCGAATAGTATTTTTCTCATGCAATACTTATTGTTGCGGGGCTTAATAATTTTTGCTAATGTCTCCAAAAGAGAGATTAATAAAAAATGAACCCAGTTGGATCCAGAAGTCTGTTTTTGCCCAGACGAGACGGGAGGCGATTTCGTTGTTACTTAACAGTCCAGTTAAGTTTGTTTTTGAAAATTAGATTTTTGTTTTGAATGGGCCCGGTCGGATCCAGAAGTCTGTTTCCGCCCAGACGAGACGGGAGTTTATTTCGTTGTTGCTCAATAAACTGGTTAAATCTGTTTTTGAAAATTAGATTTTTGTTTTGAATGGGCCCGGTCGGATTCGAACCGACGACCCCCACCTTGTAAGGGTGATGTCATAGCCGCTAGACCACGAGCCCAAGTGTTACTAATTAGGTTAGTCTTAGTAATGTTTAAAAAAGCACTATTTTTGCTTATTTTCTTCTTGTAATCTGCCGAGCTTGTACAGGACTTATTATTGTTCTTTTTATTCCTTTTTGCATAGCATATTTTCTGGCTAGGTTATTAAATCGTTTTCTCAATTTTGTTCTTTCTAGTCCATTGAGTCTGTCCCAGTGGTGCCCTAATTTCGCTGCAAATCTTTTGTAAGGCAGGGTTGTGTGGGGATTTGTTGTGACAAACTGCTCTACTTCGGCCCTAATTATATTGTTTGGGTGTTCTTTTTTTAGTCTTTCACATCCTCGAGGAGGATTTCTAATAATTCCAAGTCTTTTTGTCATTATTTTTATCCTGTAATGTAGGTTAGACCTAATAGTCATTCTTTCATATCTTGTAAGTTTTTTTCCTTTTTCATATCCAAGCATTTCACTGAATTCATCAACGTTTATTTGTGCGTTTGGATTTATCCTGAGCATTTCTTCAAGTTTTTTATCAACCCCAGCTCTAGCATAAAAAGAATTGCTTGTTTTGTGTGCTCTTTTATTGGAATCCCAAAAGACAAGGTTTGGATTTTGTTGTAAGAGCCTTCTTTTTGCAAGGATTTCAAGTGCGGATAGTATTCCCCCGAATTTTGAATATTTTTCTCCAGGAAGTATTCTTTCTCCGTATTTTTTGTAATAATAATTTGGATTTGGGTCTTCACTTGGATTTTTGCCAATGTCTTGGATTAATTCATCAAGCATTTCTCTTCTGGGCGAAATTTGCGGCAGGGGTATTTGCATCATTAAAAATCACTATCCATAGTGCTTTTTTTATTGTTCTGGTTTCTTTTCCTCAAACTTTCTTTCAAGCCACTTTTTCTGGTAAGGACTAAGTCTTTTTGGTAAGTTATGGATTGTTGCACTCTCTTGTGCAAGTTCTTGTACTTTAACGGGCACCGCTTCCAAGGTTCCAGGTTTAATTTCCATTCTTTTCCAAGGTTTCTTCATTAAATCACACTAATATAGTTTCTTTCCTTCTTTATATTATTTGCGCGTTTGCTGGTTTTTTTCACTTCTTTTCCCACTACTAAGGTTTATATAGCAGTTTTCCTTTATATTTCAAAGGTGATGTTTTTGCGCAAGACTATTTTGCTTCGGCTTGGTACTAGAGATTTTCAATGGACACAACTTCTTGGAGTGTTCTTGGCGATTATTACGGTGCTTATGCTGATAAAGTCCGCCGCAGTAATGTTCGATTCTTGGCAGTCTGTTCGTGATTTTAATAAGTGTGTGGAGTTCTCAGGGATTAAGGATTTATCTAGTCTTGAGGGTTCTGATATGCTTTTAGCAGAGTTGTGTTACCAGGATTGTAAATCAACGTTTTTTGATATTACGGGCGCTCAGGTTCCGGCTCTTCAGAAGGGTTTAACTTCTAGACAGTCGGCGACGGCTTTAGTAGAGCCTATTGCTTGGTTCTTCTTGTGGGCGGCGCTTTTCATGCTGGCACTATTCTTTTTGTTCAGCAGAGCGATTGTAATCCCTATTGAGGAAGTAGAGCATGTTTCAAGACCGTTTAAGAAGAAATGAGTTAAAAAAAGTTTTTTGTGTGGAGGGGATTTTTCCCTTCCTCTGTTTGTTTCTTTTCTTTTTGTTAAGCCTATATTTTGAAATCAATAAAGAATTCGCTTTACTTTTGAAGAGTTATTTTTTAGTTAAGAATTAGTTGAAGTCTTCTTGGGAGCATTTATGGCCCCCAAGTTTTCTTCAGTAAGTTTTGTTTGTTACATTGTGTATAGTTTTACTTTTTCAGAGTTAGTGTTTCCTTTTTTTACTCCGATAATATTTGTTACTCCTTTTGCTTCAGCCGCTTCTACGAGTCTGTTTGTGATTATCCCGTCGAAGATTATTGTGCTTACTTTTTTCTTGCTTTTTTGGAGTTCTTCAAGGAGGTCTTTTACTTCCATTTCTTTAATTTTCTTTTTCTTGTCGTCAAGGAGTCTTGCTTTTGATTTTCCCTTGAGTTTGTCAAAGTCTTTTTGGAGTATTTTTAGTTCTTCAGGTATTGGTTCTTCTCTTTGAGTTACTTGCGTATTCATTCCGCTGCTTGGATAGTTGTTTGAGAACCCTCCTTGATGGAATCTATTATACCCGCCAAATCCTGTTCTTTCCCCTAATCCGCCATTTTCTGGTCTTGGAGTAAATCCTCGTCTTTCAAATCCTCTTGGTCCGCTTCGTCCAAAGTTTCTTTCTCCAAAAGGTCTGTCTCTTTGTGGTCTTGGAGAGAATCCCGAGTTTTCTGCTCTGCCCCCAAATCCGCTTCTTTCAGTTCTTGGCCTGAATCCGTCATTAAATCTTGGTCTATCAAATCTTTGCGGTGTTTCCTCAAAACGGGTTGTTTCGTTTTTGCCGTTGAATGCTTCAGAGTAAGGTACTTTTCTTTTCAGTGCTTGTAGTATTTCTTTTTGGGCGAGTTCTTCAACTTCTTTGCCGTCAGGTGCTTTTGCAACAAAATCTACTTTTGTTAGTGAAGCGAGTTTTTTAACGTTTAATTCTCCACCCCTGTCTCCGTCTATTAGTACTGTTACGGTTTTTATTTTGCATAGCCCGATTATTGCAGGATCTATGTTTCCGCCGTTCATCGCTACTGCATTATTTATTCCATAACTTAATAGTCTCAAAACATCTGCTCTTCCTTCTACTACAATTATTTCAGGGTTTGATTCAACTTCCGGTCCTGCTTGTAGTCCGTTAAGGTTAATGATTTTTTCCGTTCTGATTTCAGTTTTGATTGTGTTAGCTATTTCGTTGCTTTCTACACCTTCAAATTTTTGCATAGTTTTTAAGAGTTCTTTTGCCCTATCTGTAATATTTTCTCTTTTTTCTTTTCTAGTGTCCCCGATTTTGAGTACTTTAACTTTTGCCTCAAATGGTCCTACTTTTTCCACGGTTTCTATAGTTGCCGCTAAAATGCTAGTTTTTACCTGGTCTAGCGAGCTTGGTACTACTACTTCTCCGCTTGTTGTTCCTTTTCCTTTTTTTTTAGTGATTTCGATTCTTCCGATTTTGCCGCTTTTCTGG
>JAPLVQ010000012.1:0-625 GCA_026397035.1 Candidatus Iainarchaeum sp. | reverse complement strand
CGCTTTGCTGGAGTTCTTTTAGATCCATGTCTTCTCCTAAAAGTCCTTCGCATTGGCCGAATATCGCCCCGACAATATCTGGTTTTTCTACTACTCCTTGTACTTCATAATTCGCGAGTATTTCATATTTTATCGCGCTTAAGTATGTTTTTGCCATAATAATCTTCTCCATTTTTTTTATATTTTTTAATAAAGACTTTTTTTACTTTTTCAAGCTTTTCAAAGTCTTTTTTTGTTAAAGTATTTCATTTTTTAATTAAACCTTTTTTCAAATTTTTATTAAAGGTTTTTTTCATTTCTTGGTTTTAGAATTAGTTTGTGTTGTTTAGTATTTGCAGGGCCTGTTCTTTTGAAAGGCTTATTTTTATTATTTTTTCTCTGCTTTTTAATCCAGAAACTATAATTGCTTCTGCTTTGAATTTTTTCTTCAATTCTTTCACAATTTCTTTGTTGGCTTTTCCTTTCTCCGGTATTTGCGTTGTTTCGACTATGATTAAATCACTTTTTTTGTCGTAAGTCGCATTAAATTTATTTTTTCCGGTGAAGATTTTCGCCTTCATTTTTGTTTCCAAACACAAACCATCCGAAAAGCGCTTTAAAAACGCTTTTTTTTAACCAATTAAAT